>JABSPI010000059.1:0-11214 GCA_013214365.1 Erythrobacter sp. | reverse complement strand
CGCCGCCAGCTGCGGGCCACATTGCGCGCAGCAAAACATTTTGCGCGCGGATCACCGGTCAAAAGGGCAGCCCGAATGGCCCGGGCAAGCGAGAGTTTTTCGCTCACAGCGCCTCAGCCGCGGCCAGGACCTCTTGGGCGTGCCCTTTCACCTTCACCTTGTTCCAAACCTGCGCAATGACACCGTTTGCATCGACCAGATAGGTGGTGCGCACCATCCCCATATAGGTCTTGCCGTACATCTGCTTCTCGGTCCAAATCCCCAGAGCATCGGACAAACCACCCTCTTCCTCATCGGTGGCGAGCGGGGTGGTGAGCTCGTGTTTGGCGATGAAATTCTGGTGTTTTTTCGGCGAATCCTTGCTCACTCCAAGCAATTCGACCCCGGCGGCATCGAAAGCACTTTTAAGCGCGGTGAAATCCTTGGCCTCGGTGGTGCAGCCGGGCGTGTTGTCCTTGGGATAGAAAAACACGACCAATTTGCGCCCGGCAAAATCGGAAGGCTTGACTGTGCCGCCATCGGGGGTCTGCATCACGATATCGGGCATAGCGTCACCGGCGGTGGCGAAATCGGTCATTTGTCAAAGCTCCAAGTCTTGGTTGAAAGTGGCGGTCCAGCTGCGTGCTATTGAAACACGCGCAGCACCGAGCCGTTCCATCAATTCGTCGTAGTGGTCGCACCGACACGCACGCGCAAGCGCTTTTGCTGCCGCCTGCGGCGGCTCTGACCCATCGGGCGCCAATAATCGTCCCGCGACCAGAATATCAGTCATCAAATCATAGGCAGGCCAAACCAGATCATCGATCAAGCCAAGCCGCGCCAATGCCGGAATTGCGATCGCGAAATCGGGCGAGAGCACATCGTGATCACCCTCTCCCAGCGCCGCTGCTTCGCGCAATTGGATGAAGTGGACAAGGAATTCCACGTCGACCAACCCCCCGCGCATCAATTTCACATCGAGCACGCCGCGCGGCGGTTTGTGCCGTGCCATTTCAGCGCGCATATTGAGCACATCGTCACGCAATTGTGCGGCATCGCGGGGGGTGCGTTTGACCGCATCGATAATCGCATGAACGTCGGCGCGCGCGCGGGGCGAGGCGGCCAGAACACAGGCCCGATTGAGCGCCATATGCTCCCAAGTCCACGCATTTTCGCGCTGATATTTCCCGAAAGCTTCGAGCGAAACCGCCAGCGGCCCCTGATTGCCTTGCGGGCGCAGCCGCGTGTCGATTTCATAAAGCGCGCCGCTGGCGGTGGGCACGGACAAAGCCGCGCTGACCCGGGTGGCAAGCCGGTTAAAATAGAGCGTTGCTCCCAGCGAGCGCTCACCATCCGATTGGGTATCAAAATCGCCCGTAAACAGATAAATCATGTCGAGATCAGAGGCATGGGTCAGCGCGCCGCCACCCAATCTGCCCAGCCCCAGAACGACCAGCTCGCCGCCGTCAATCTGGCCGTGGCGAACAGCGAATTCTTGTGCCGCAGCCGAGTGTGCCACTTCAATCGCAGCCTCGGCCAGATCTGACAGCCCAGCGCCGATCACAGACGGTTTGCGCTGCGCTGTGATCAACTCAATCCCCAGTGTAAAACGCGTTTCGCTGACCACTTGACGGATGCAATCGAGCTGCGCTTCGTAATCATCACGTTTGGCTTCGCTGCGCATTTGTGCGGCCTTGGCGGCGCGCAAACCGGCATAATCAACCGGCTTGTTTTCGATCAAGACATCGAGCACTTCGGGACGCCGTGCCAATTGGTCCGCCAAGATGGGTGACAAGGTCAGCGCCGCGACCAAACGCTCCAGAACGTCGGGTTCAGCCACCAGCAAACGAAACAATTTGATCGCCGATGGCGCGCGTTCAATAATGCTTTGCCAGCGCGTCAGTGCACGGGCCGGGTCATCGCTCTGGGCGATTGCACCGAGCAAGACCGGCAAGAGCCGATCAAATGCCTCAAGGGCCTGGGGACTTCGGATCGAGGCGTAACGGCCATCACGCCATTCCTCGATCCGCGCGGCCAATCGCGAGGGGTCGGCAAAGCCAAGCTGTGTGAGCATCGCCTCGTGCGGATTGGTCAGTTTGTTAGTGGAGGGCTCAGCATGCTCAGAATATTCGCCGCCAAGCGCCGTGCTTGATCGTGCAGGGCGATCAGCTTCGATCAGCGTGTCATAAAGCGCGCTTGTACCCGCGGTTAGCGCCGTCAATTCCTCAACCAGAGCGGCACCGCTGGGCAATCCGTCCAGCTGCGCAACCACATCAAGCGCAGCACCATCAGGCAGGCTATGGGTCTGGCGATCGTCCACCATTTGCAGCCGGTGTTCAAGCATCCGCAACCGGTCATAGGCATGGCCCAATTGCACGGCCTCCTGCGCTGAAATCCGTCCGGCCGCGCTGAGCGCGTCGAGCGCCTCGCGGGTTCCACGCACACGCAGGCTGCGATCGCGCCCGCCATGGATCAGCTGGTGTGTCTGGGCGAAAAATTCGATTTCCCGGATCCCGCCACGCCCGCGCTTGAGGTCAAATCCCGGGCCAGGCTGACGCGGCCCCTGATGGCTCTCGCGAATCCGCAGGGTCAGCGCGCGAATTTCCTCAATCGCACCAAAATCAAGTGCCTGACGCCATATAAAGGGGGCGATTTCGGCTAAGAAGGCCTCGCCCGCAGCAATATCGCCAGCGGCAGCGCGGGCACGGATAAAAGCCGCCCGCTCCCACGCCAGCGCCTCGCCCTGATAATGGGTCAGAGCGGTGCCCTCCCGCACCACTAGCGGGCTGATTTCGGCCGCGGGGCGCAGCCGCAGATCGACCCTTAGAACATAGCCATCGCCGGTGTTTTCAGACAAAAGCGCCAGCACACGGCGGGCATAACGCTGCGCGACCTCGCCCGGGTCATCGGATGCGCGCCGGGCCAAACGGTCGGGATCGTAGAGCAGGATGGGGTCGATATCAGAAGAGTAATTGAGCTCGCTCGCTCCTTGTTTGCCCAGCGCAAGAGCGATGAAGCCGGCGCCTGTTTCATCACCGCTGCGCTCAGCAATCGCGGTGCGGATCGCACGGTCGAGCGCGTAATCAGCAAAACCGCTCAACTCGGCCATCACCCGGTTGAGCGTGAACGCCCCCGCCAGATCGCCAATTGCCAGCGTGGTTGCCAGCGCCAAACGCTCACGGCGCAGGGCGATCGCAGTATCCGCAATTTCGCCGCGCGCACGCGCCCATTTGAGCGCCTCCTCCGCTTGTCCGACTGCAAGCAAATCTTCCAGATCGCGCTGCCGATCGAGCGCGCGCGCCAGAAACGGAGCGCAAGCGCGCGCGCGCTGGATTGCTGCGGTCCAATTGGGTTCGGCCATATCCCTCCTTTGGCGTGCGATAGAGCGCGGAGCAAGCCGATTGGTGGGCGGTGTCCTCCCCACAAAGTTACAGATAGACCTGTGCAGCCTTAGCTTTGCCAAAAGGAGCGGCGCGCCATAAGGGGAATCAACAGCACGTAATGGCCGCAAAAACGATATGACAGATAGCAAACCCAATCCCAAAGCCGGTCACCCCGCGCCCTATTTTCCGCCCGAATGGGCCGCGCAAAACTGGCTGTGGATCGGATTCCCGCATTTGGCCGAGGAATGGCCCGGCTTTCTAGATAGCGCACAAGAACAGATCGCCGATTTCGCCAGCGCGGTGGCGCAAAGCGGACAAGACGTGCGCTTACTGGTGCGCGATGACGCCAATGCCGCGCGCGCGGCCAAGCTGGTGAGTAAAGACGTCACACTGGTGCAAGCCAAATATGGCGATATCTGGCTGCGCGACACAGGACCATTGATCATCAAATCGGACCGACAAATGCCGAGCCAGCGCGCCGCGCAATTGTTCGGCTTCAATGGTTGGGGCGGCAAATATCAAATGGACGGAGACCAGACGATTGGCGGCGATCTGGCGCAGGCAGCCCAATTGCCAATCGCGCGTTCCGCAATGATTTTCGAAGGCGGAGCAGTCGACAGCGATGGGACCGGCCTTGCGGTGACCACCGAGCAATGTCTGCTCAATCCCAATCGCAACCCGGCTATGACCCGCGCCGACATCGAAGCAGAATTGCAACGCACGCTCGGCTTTGAGCGCCTGTTATGGCTGGGCGAGGGGTTGATCAACGACCACACTGATGGCCATGTCGACAACCTGGCCCGGTTTGTGGGGCCCAACCGGATCGTTATAGCTGAGGCCACGGGGACAGATGATCCCAATGCGGCGGTTTATGAAGACGCCGCGGCGCGCGCCAGCGATTTCGGCCTCCAAGTCGAGCGAATCCCGTCACCGGGCCGAATGGAACGCGCAGGCGAAATCGAGCCAGCCAGCTATGTCAATTTTGCGATCACCACTCATCTGGTGGTGGTCCCGACCTTTGGATCGGCGCATGATGCGGCGGGCGTGGCGGCGATCGCGGAGCTCTTCCCAGATCGAGAGACGGTTGGCCTGCGCGCCGATGCGGTGCTGGCTGGGGGCGGGGGTTTTCACTGCGCCAGCCAACAAATGCCCGCGATTTAACCAGCCATTAGGATATTGGCGCGAAACACGTGGTCATGACACGTGCAATCGCCCTGTCCCGTTCGGCTTATGCCGTCGCCGAAGCCCGGCTTGCCCCGCTATTTGGCAGCAGCTTGGTGCTCAGCTGCGGCGCCGCGCTGATTTTCGCCGGCTAAAACGGGCGGCTCCTTCAAAAAAGCCGCACCAAGGCCGCGAGCGCCGCACCGCCCAAAACCGCTGCCACACATGTCCGCCAGACAGGATCACTGATCTTACCGCTTGCCTTGGCACCAAGCGCATTGCCGATGAGGGTCGCGGGGAACAGAAGCACGGATAAAGTCGTGTGCGACCAACTCAGCAAGCCCGCAGCCATTCCCGAGACTACCCCAGCTGCCCCGGCAATGGTGAAGATCAACAGCATGGATGCCTTGGCGGTTTCGCGCTTCATCTCGCGGCCAACATAATAGGGCACAACCGGTGGTCCAGGCATCCCGGCATAGCCGGTCATCAAGCCGCTAATCGCGCCTACGCCCGCAGTGGTTATGGCCTTGGGTTTGCCTTCGCCGCGATGGGGAAGCAGAATGGCGATGAAAGCGCTGAGCGCGATCAAGGCAATGATCAAACGCGCCAAATCAGAGCCAGTCGCCGCCAGCGCCAAGAGGCCAAGCGGGGTGAGCGCGATGCACGCGGCGCTAATCCACCAGGCCGAGGCCTCCGCCCCGCGGACCAATCGGCGAATTTCCGACAGGCCAATCAACACTGACATCCCATTGACCACCAGTACCGCTTCGACCGGGCTGAGCGCCAGTGCCAGCACCGGCACCAACAAAATTGCCATGCCAAACCCGGTCAATCCGCGCACGAAGGCGGCGCCAAAAGCGGCGATGAAGGCAAACGCGATCTGCGCTGCGTTAAAGTCGGCGAGCAGGTCCAAGTGGCAAGAAGACAGACGAGGTCAGACCCGAAGATCAGGCCCGTAGATCAGGGGGTGTCGCGGCCTCGGTTAGGAACGCAATCGCTTCATCGAGAGTTAGGATCCGCTGCTCCTTNTCGCCCAATGTGCGCATCGCAACCGTGCCCTCTTCGGCCTCGCGCTTACCCACCACCAGCANATGCGGAACCTTGGCGAGCGAGTGTTCGCGCACCTTGTAGTTGATCTTTTCATTGCGCAGGTCGCTATCGACCCGCAGGCCAGCGGCTTTCAACTTGGCCACCACGTCGAGTGCATATTCATCCGCATCCGACACGATCGTCGCCACCACCGCTTGTTGCGGAGCCAGCCAGACCGGCAATTTGCCAGCGTAATGTTCGATCAAAATGCCGATAAAACGTTCGAGCGAACCAAACAGTGCGCGGTGCAACATGACCGGGCGGTGTTTTTCACCGTCTTCGCCGATATAGCCGATATCGAACGCTTCAGGCAGGTTCATATCCACCTGCAGCGTACCGCATTGCCAATCGCGTCCGATCGCATCGCGCAGGACAAATTCAAGCTTGGGCCCGTAAAATGCGCCCTCGCCTTCATTGATCGTATATTCCAAGCCCATCGCATCGAGCGTGTCGATCAATGACCCTTCGAGCGTGTCCCAAATTTCATCGGAACCCATGCGGTTTTCCGGCCGGGTCGAGAGCTTGATGCGCACATCTTCAAACCCGAACTCGCGATAGATATCGAGCACGAGGGCAACCACATCGCGGTTTTCATCGTTCAATTGTTCGGGCGTGCAGAAAATATGCGCGTCATCTTGGGTGAAGTGACGCACCCGCATCAAACCATGCAACGCGCCCGAGGGTTCATAACGGTGCACTTTGCCAAATTCGGCCATCCGCAACGGCAGATCACGGTAGCTTTTGAGGCCATGGGCAAACAGCGACACACCGCCCGGGCAATTCATCGGTTTCAACGCAAAGACACGCTCGTCTTCGGTTTGCGTGGTGAACATATGCTCGCCGTAATTGAACCAGTGGCCCGACGTCTCCCACAAACTGCGATCCATCACGTCGGGCGTGTTGACCTCGACATATCCGGCGCGTTCCTGACGCCGGCGCATATAGGTCAAGAGGTTTTGGAACATCGACCAACCATTAGGGTGCCAAAACACAGCGCCGGGAGCGAAATCCTCAAAATGGAACAAGTCGAGCTCGCGGCCCAACTTGCGGTGGTCACGCTTGGCGGCTTCCTCCAGCCGGTGGAGATGCGCTTTCAATTGCTTCTTATTGAGCCATCCGGTGCCGTAAATCCGCGTCAATTGCGCATTGTTCTGGTCCCCGCGCCAATAGGCGCCGGCGGTGCGCATCAATTTGAACGCCTGCGGATCGAGCTTGCCGGTCGAGGCCAGATGCGGCCCGCGGCACATGTCGAGCCATGCGCCCTCGCTGCCCGGCTCGCCCGACCAATAGACCGTCAAATCTTCGCCCTCGGGCAATTCCTTGGCCCATTCGGCCTTGAAGTTTTCCCCTTCGGCCTGCCATTTGGCAATCAGATCGTCGCGCGACCACACCTCGCGGATCAACGGTTTGTCCGCTTTGATAATCTCGCGCATCTTCTCTTCGATCGCGGGCAGGTCTTCCAAACCAAACGGCTCGCGCGAGGCGGGTGCCATCACGTCATAGTAGAACCCGTCATCGGTTGCCGGACCAAAAGTGATCTGCGTGCCCGGCCACAAGGCCTGCACCGCTTCGGCCAGAACATGGGCGTAATCATGGCGCACCAATTCAAGCGCATCAGCCTCGTCGCGCGCGGTGATCAATGCCAATTCCGCATCGCCGTCAAACGGGCGGTTCATATCGCGCACTTCGCCGTTGACCTTGGCCGCCAGCGCGGCCTTGGCCAAGCCCGGACCAATCGCCGCGGCCACATCAGCCGGGGTCGATCCCGCCGCCATTTCGCGCATTGAGCCATCAGGCAGGTTGATTTTGAGCAATTCGGTCATTCGCGTCATCCATTGGTTTGGCGCGCTTTAGGACAAGACGGCGCGCACCGGAAGAGCGGTGTTGAGTTTGCGGCAATTTCGGGAGGACACCGCGCCGCCCGAAACCCGGGCGGCGTGTGCTGTGGCTTAACCCAACCGCACCCGCCCCCGGAAATCCGAGGTGGTAGTGGTTGGTGTCGTGGTCAGCTTCTTTGCCATGCCGCCAATATAGGCAAGCAAGGTTAACAAGTCACCCCTTTAGTTGAGGAAACACATCCACAATGGGCAAATTCACTTTCCACAATGGAAAGCACGCTTGACAAATGTGCGAATCGATGACAAGTACGCTTTCCATAAGTGAAAGGACGCTTGTCTAATGAAAAATGTGATTCACGCGCTCATCTGGGCCTTCGCCATTTTGGTGACCAGCTTTGTCATGGCCCAAAACGGGCTTGAAAAATCGACCACCTCCACCGTCACCTTGATGATGGTCATGGCCGCCACCGCAACTTTGATCACCAGCAAACGCAGCTGCGCTGTGTGTCGCTGATACCAAAGGGCACAAGCCAAAATGACTTTTTACCGCAAACCGCATTTCTGGGCCGCCACGATTATATTGGCCGCGACCCTGTGCCTGTCATTCGGGCTCAATCAGCGGGCGACCTTTGGCATTGTCGGCGGGCTTTCAGGCGCAGCCTGGGGCAGCATGTATAGTGACAGCGCCTGCGCGCGCGGGTGCCTCGAATGACCCGCATCCCGCCTCAAAACACCGCGCACACAGCCGGCAAACGCCCGCCCAAGCCCTCGACCCGGCGCTATTTATGGCGGCTCGCTGCGACGATGGCGCTCTATCTGGGATCGCTGTTCCTGGCGGAATATGTGATCGAGGACCTGCTCATCACCGGACCGATTGCGGCGATCTGTGCGGCGCTGCCCGGGCTCGCCTTTGCCGGCGTGTTCTGGATCTTTGCCGCGCTGATCGTAGAGGAAAAGGATGAATTTTACCGCCTCCTCTATGTCCGCCAAGGGCTGATCGCGACCGGCATCACGCTCACCGCCGCGGCGATTTGGGGCTTCCTCGAACGCTATGCGATCCTCCCCCATGTCGAGGCGTTCTGGTGGCCCACGATCTGGTGCTTTGGCCTGGGCATCGGCGCGATCTTCAACAAGATCAAATATGACACGTTTGGCGAAGCGCACTGAACCGCCCCCTCCCCCGCACACCCAATGATGGATGTAAATCATGATGACCACGACACCTGACCACCCACCTACCCACACCCGCGCCAGCGGCTTTCTCGGGCGCGGGCCGCTGTTCTGGCTTGGTCTGACGCTTGCCGGCATGGGCACGCTGGCCGGGCTTGCTTTGAGCGAGGCGATCGCAAACGAAGCGGCGCTCCTGCTCCTCGCCATCGTGCCGGTCCTGACCATGTTCGCCACATTTCGCGCCATGTTCAATGCCGCCCCGCCCCCCGATGCAAGCGGCGCCCAGAACGGCGCGCAAACGGGGGCCGCGCAGCGCCGCTATACCAAGCGTGTCGCGCTCTTCACCTCGCTCTATCTTGCCACATTTGCAGGCCGGGTTCTGCTCGATGATGGCCACACCATCCCGGTGGCGGCGCATTATGCGATCGCGATCCTGCCCGGCCTTGCGATCATCGGGGGGTTCTGGGCGATCGGGCGATTGATTGTCGAGGAGAGCGACGAATTCCTGCGCATGTTGACCGTGCGCCAGACGCTGATCGCCTCAGCTCTGGCGATCAGCGCAGCGACCATTTGGGGCTTTCTCGAAAGCGCCGATCTGGTCCCGCATATCGATGCCTATTGGTATGCGGCTGTGTGGTTTGTCGGCCTGATTGTCGGCGCGCTGATCAACCGGATCGAACACGGCACTTGGGGCGCGGTGTGATGCCTGCGCAGGCAATCGGATCACGCACCCTTGTTCGAATTTGAAAGCAAACAATCATGACGACACAAAATCCTTCTGCTTGGCAGACGCCCGCCCCCTGGCTTGGAGTACTCATGGGACTGGGCGCGCCCTGCATCATGTTCGCGTTCAACCGCGCGGGCTGGGTGGCGGCGCTGGCGCTGGCAATTGTCGTTGCCGCACTCACCATCGGTGTGATCCGCCGCTTTAAAGGCCCGCATGTGACAAAGATTTATGGCAGCTCCGCTCTGGCTCGCTACAACACGCGCCTGATGCTCGCGATGACGGGCTATGTCGCGGGATTGATGATCGCGGTTGCGATCCATGAAAGCGCAATGCCCACTGTCCCGCTGGCCTATGCGGTGGCGCTGCTGCCCACGATCCCTGCGCTGGCCGTGGTCTTTGTCATCGCCCGCTATCTGGTCGAGGAGAGCGACGAATATCTGCGCCACCGCGCCAGCCTGTCGGCGATTATCGGGCTTGGCTTTGTGCTGGTTCTGGGCACGGTCTGGGGGTTTCTCGAAACCTTCGGCTTGGCGCCTCATATCTGGGCGTGGTGGGTGGTGCCGGTCTGGGCGATCGGAATGGGCGCTGGTCAGGGCTGGATCACGCTGCGCGAAGGCGGGCTGGATGGCGATGATGAGGGCGATAATGAGGGCGGGGACGACGCCGCAGCGCATGCGCCAAGCGGCGGGGGCCTCACGTGAACAACAATCTCAAAGTCCTGCGCGCCATGCGCAGCTGGTCGCAGCAGGATCTGGCCGACCGGCTCGGCGTCAGCCGCCAGAGCGTCAATGCGATCGAGAAGGGCCGCTATGACCCCTCGCTCCCGCTCGCTTTCACGATTGCCGATGTGTTCGAATTGCCGATCGAAGAGATTTTCAGCCGCGATTGATCAATTGGTGATGAGGTTCGATCCGGCCTCGGTGGCAAGGCTGTGCGTGGCCGCCAGCCGGGTCGAGCGTTGTTTTATAGTGTCGAGGAAGCGGTATTGCGTGGTCGCGCGCGCCGGGGTCAGCTCGACCACCATATAGCCGCGCTGGGCGGTGTCGGCCCATTGAAGCTCATGATTGGTCGCCACCAAGACCCCCGCCAATGTGTCGGCCGGAATGGCCGAGAGATAGGCCTCAAATCCGGGCGAGCTGACCGAGCACACGCCAAACTCAACCCCGACCCGTTGATCGCCATGGGCCAGATCAAACGCCCAGGCATTGTGCGTGTCCCCGGCCAGAACCACGAGATTGGCATTGGCCGCAAGCGCGGCGTCAAACACGCGGCCACGCGCGGCCGGATAACCATCCCAGGCATCCATATTGAGCGGCAGGTCCGCCTCTGCCGCCATCGCCGCAATGGTCAGGCGGCGGCGGGCAAATTCGGGCACGCCATCGCCCAGCAATTGGGCGATCCCCTTGGGCGAGGACACTTTCCCGATCAGCACTTGCTGCACCAGAACCTGCCATGTGGCGCCGCGCGCGGTGGACCGGGCCAGCGCATCGGCGAGCCAGTCCTCCTGCGCCTGGCCCAGCAATTGGCGTTCGGGATCGGCATATTCGCCGTCGCGAAACGCGCTGAGCGTGGCGATCATCGCCTCGGGATTGTCCTGCCCCGCGATCAGCGCACCGATATCGAACTGTTCATCGCGCCCCTCCAGCCGGGTGTCGAGCCGGAACAAAGTCGCCAGATCGCCGACATCATAGGCGGCATAGGGCGCATCGGACACCGGCATCCATTCGCGGTAAACCTGTTTGGCGATGGCTTTGCGCGTCTCCCAATCCCCCTCGCTTTCGCTCTGGTGGTTTTGCGCGCCGCCTTTCCACGAATCATTGGTGCTTTCATGGTCATCCCACACCGCAATCATCGGCAGGATCTGGTG
>JABSPI010000058.1 GCA_013214365.1 Erythrobacter sp. | reverse complement strand
ACGACGATATCGGCGCGCTTGACCACTTCGGGCAGGTTGCTGGTGCGGCTGTGCGCGATGGTGACGGTGGCATTTGCATCCAACAGCAATTGCGCCATCGGCTTGCCGACAATGTTGGAGCGGCCAATCACCACCGCCTCCAGCCCGGACAAATCGCCCAGCTTGTCCGCCAACAGCATCATACAGCCCAGCGGTGTGCACGGGACAAAGCCCGATTGGCCAACGCTCAGGCGTCCGGCATTGATGACGTGAAAGCCATCCACGTCTTTATCCGGGCTGATCGAGGCGATGATCGATTGTTCGTCGAGATGCGCGGGCAAAGGCAGCTGCACCAGAATGCCATCCACCGCTTCATCGCCGTTCAATTGCGCGATCAGCGCAAGCAAATCGGCCTCGCTGGTGTCGGCGGGCAAACGGTGCTCGAAGCTTTCCATATTGGCCGCAATCGTCGCCTTGCCTTTGGAGCCGACATAGACCTGGCTGGCGGGATCCTCGCCCACCAGCACGACGGCAAGACCTGGCTTGCGCCCGGCGGCGTCAGCAAATGTCAGTGCATGGGAGCCCACCCGTTCGCGCAGCCGCGCCGCGAAGGCTTTTCCGTCAATCCGTGTCGCAGTCATACAAGGCTCGCAATAACACCGCGCAGCACAATCAAAACGATTTGTGCGCCGATAATGACAACCAATGGGGACAGATCCAGCGCCCCCGTCTGCGGCAGAACCCTGCGCACCGGTTGCAAGACCGGTTCAAGCAGCCCGTTGATCGATTGATAGACCTGGCGCAGGAAATCGTTGGAGGGGTTCACCACATTAAAAGCGAAAAGCAGCCCGATCACAAACTGGATAATCACCAACATCACGAAGACGCTTACCAGCAGCTCGATGATATCATAAANTACGAATAAACCTTGCATGGGTCGCTTGGTTACCTTTGTCTGGCGCTGCCTTTGATTGGGTTAAACCTCTTGGGTCAAACCTCAAGGCAGGCGCGGGTTGAGCCCCTTTTTTGGCGTATTAGCTCGATAATACGCCTATTTCCAGTGTTTACCGGTGTCTCGCTGCGTTTCTGGGCATTGCATCGCGACGCACGCGCCATCAGCTCAGGCCTTGATCAGTGTACCTGCACCCCGGGCGGTGAAAAATTCGATCAGCATGGCATGCGCCACGCGCCCATCGAGAACCACGGCCGCCTCGCAGCCGGCCTCCACCGCCGCAACGCAGGTCTCCAGCTTGGGCACCATTCCACCTTTGATCACGCCCGCTTGTTTCAAGCTTGCAATATCATCAGGCGTGAGGTCGGTGAGCAATTGGCCATCGCCATCAAGCACGCCGGGCACATCGGTCAACAAGAACAGCCGCGCCGCGCCCAGCGCCGCGGCGATGGCGCCGGCCATGGTGTCGGCATTGATATTGTAGGTCGCCCCATCCTCACCCGGGGCGATCGGGGCGATCACCGGGATCATCCCGGCCGCCACAGCGGTGTCGATCACGGACGTATCGACATGGGCCGGTTCCCCAACAAAGCCGAGATCGACCGCCTTTTCGATATGGCTTTCCGGATCACGCGTGGTGCGCGCCACTTTGTTGGCTGTGACCAATCCGCCATCCTTGCCCGACAGGCCCAGCGCCTTGCCACCNGCATTGGCAAGCCATCCCACCAGCTCTTTATTGATCGCGCCCGACAAGACCATTTCGGCGATCTTCGCGGTGGCCTCATCGGTGACCCGCAAACCATCGACAAAAGTGCTCTCCACCCCCAGCTTGTTGAGCATATCGCCAATTTGCGGACCGCCGCCATGCACCACAACCGGATTGATCCCGACCGCTTTCAATAGGACGATATCCTCGGCNAAATCGCGCGCCGCCTGTGGCTCGCCCATGGCATGGCCGCCATATTTCACCACAAAGGTGCGCCCGGCATAGCGTTGGAAATAGGGCAGCGCTTCGATCAACACTTCGGCCTTGGATAAATCGAGGCCGTGATCGGGAGAGGTGGTTTTGGCGTTCATGTGTACATTTCTTTGCCGCTGGACCGGATAACATGCTCATTTACAAGCTTTGCGCTCGCTTAGCGGGTTCGCGGCTCTGAGGAAAGCGCGCGCGCGCAACAAGACAAATGCATATTTTGCGCTTGGCGCTGTAACCGAAATCTGGTTGGTTACGAACGGGTCGGTGGGCGCAGCTTTAGTTTGCGTCACTGGGATAGATTTCAAGGGAGGAAAGACCATGAATATGACACAGATCAAAGGCTCAATCGCCATCGCCGCCGCAGCCAGTCTCGCGGCCTGTTCGGGCGGCGGGGATGCACCCGCCGAAGCCGAGACTGCGGGTGCAGAGACCGCTGCAACAGAAAGTGTCGCGGCTGTCGCCAAAGAAAAATGTTATGGCATCTCGCTCGCCGGCCAGAACGAGTGCGCAGCGGGCGAGGGAACAAGCTGTGCCGGCACCAGCGTGATCGATTATCAAGGCAATGCCTGGACCTATGTCGATGAAGGCACCTGCCTTGAGACCGCGCGCGGCACATCGGGCAGCTTTGGTTCGCTTGAAGCAACCGACAATCTGCCCGCTTAAACAGACACGGTCATCGAAGCGGGTCATCCAATCCGATCGTATGATCCGACAAGACATAATGGGGCGCGCAAAGGAGACTTTGCGCGCCCCTCTTGTTTGGGCGTTTTCTATGCCCCTTTTGTACCGGTCGGCCCAAAACCAAAAGCAGCGCTTGGCCAAGCGGGCGCGGGGCTGCTAGCAATTTCGCCATGCCCCCTTCCCCCCCTCGTTTCGACACCGGTCACCGCCGCCCCTCGCTCGCCCGGCGATTGCGCAAAGCTTGGGCAATATGGGGCGTGCCGCTGGTTGCTCTTGGGGTGATGGCGATTGTGTGGGCGGTGTTTCGCCCCCCGGCACCCGACGAAGGTTGGACCGAGGTGACGCAGGATTTTGCCCTGTGCGGGGCAAGCGAAGGGCGCGCTGCGGCATGCGTGGTGGATGGGGACACGGTGGTGATCGGCTTTGGCGAGCAGCGCCGCCGCATTCGCCTCACCGGGTTCGACACCCCCGAAATCAACGGGGCATGCGATGCAGAAAGGGCATTGGCTCAAACCGCGAAAATGCGGCTGCACAGCTGGATCGGCGAGGGCGCGTTTGAATGGNATGGCGGGGCCAGCCCACCGCGNGACAAATATGGCCGCGAATTGCGCGCAGCGCGCCGCATCGCACCCNATGGCAAACCCCAATTGCTGTCCGAGATGATGATNGATGCCGGCCTTGCCGAGCGCGGCGGTTGGGGCGCCAGACCGCGCGATTGGTGCAGGTGAGAGGCCCGCCAAGGGCGAAGGGAATGACTTGCCCCGCCCGCCGCTTTGGGTAGGATGAAAGTGATTTCACATGCTGGAAAGAGTGCTGCATGACCGAACCATCTCCGACCAATACCAAACCACCGGCCAATAGCGGTTTTGATCTTAATCAGCCGACTGTGATTGCGCTGCTCTATCTGGCCGGCTTTGCAACCGGTATTCTGGCCGGCTTTGCAACCGGTATTTCCAGCCTGATCGGGATCGTGCTGGCGCATATATGGGCGGGTGACAATCAGGACGAATGGGCCAATTCGCATTTCGCCTATCTCATCCGCACCTTCTGGTTCAGCCTGCTCGGCTTTATTGTTTCGGGCGTATTCTTTTTCGTTTCAATCGGCGGTTATAAGGGTTCAGCCATGTTCTTGGTGGCCGCGTTTCTCTACCCTGTCGTTGCTGTTTGGTTCGGCGTGCGCAGTGTCATATGCCTGCTCAAGGCGCAAAAGCGCGAGCCTATGCCGGACCCGAAGACGCTGTGGATTTAACTTTACGCTGAGCGCGCAATATGCGCAGCGTCAACCTCCGCGGCCAGCGCGGCAAAATCCGCATGGCCGGTGACCGGGGCGATCCGTTCCGCCCAATAGGCGTCGATTTGATCGGCCACCGCGCGCGGCAATAGGTCGGCCGTGCTGCCGGTCTTTTGCACTTTGGTTGAATCGCCCGCTGCAGGAAGCCCGGCGCGCTGCTCCAGAGCGGCGCACACCATAGCGTCATCGAAGAGATGTTCGTGATCGCTCATAAAGTCGCGCGTGGTGCGCTCTAACACCAAAGCCTCCACCTCAGGCGTCAGCGCAATCGCGCACAGATCGGCCAATTTGCGGATTGTGGCGGCGCGGTTTTTGACCACCCATTTATAGGTCATCACCAAACTGTCGCTACAACTACGGCGTTTGTACCAGCTGAGCAGATGGGTGGCGTAATCACAGCCTCCCGGGCCGCCCTGCATCCACATCGGCATAAATTCGGCATAGGAAACGCAGCCCGGCTCAAAATGCCAACCGGTCAAAAACCGGTAATAGGAAACAAAGGTTTCCTTCGGATCGCGCAGGGTCACAACATAGCGCATCCCTTCGGGCAGGCGGTCATAATCGCGGTGGGATTTGAACCCGCGCGGGCTGGCCACTTGCGGTGTGGTCATATCGAAATCGATCAGAAACGCGGTGTCATCCCACGGCACGACGCGGCTGATATCATCAAAATCGAGATCGCCGCCTTGCCCTGCGGTGCGCAATTGATGGAACATTTGCTGCATCAAAGTGGTGCCGCTCTTGGCCCAACTGGTGATGAATACATCGCCCTTTTGCGGCTCATAGGGTTTGAAATGGACCCGTTCCCCGCTCAGCGCCGCGCCCAATATCTCGCCATGTCCGGCAATGCTTCGCGCGCGTTCGCGCAATGGCACTTTGGCCCCTTCGCCCACCTGTCATCTCCCTGTTTGCCCCCATCCTAGGATGCACGCGGGTGAAGGCAAGCGCAGAGCCGTTCAGCCTGTAAAGACCGCTCCTGCGAAGTGAGGAAAAAGAGACGCGACATTTTCCGCACAGATCGCTAGCCATGAGGGATGATGAACAAACCGATTTTCTGCGCTGCTGCGGCTCCGGCTTTGGCGCTTGCCGCGTGCGCCCCAGATGCAGAACAGACCGAAACGAGCAAAGCCAACATTGCAGCGCCGCCCGCGCAAGACGCGTTTTTCGCCGCGCTCTCGAGCCATTGCGGCAAAGCCTATGCCGGACAATTGGTGAGCGATGACCCGGCCGATGCCGATTTTGTCGGGGCGGCCATGGTGATGCATGTGCGCGAATGCAGCGACACACAAATCGCCGTGCCATTTCACGTGCAGCAGGCAGGCGAATGGGACCGATCGCGCACCTGGTTGATCACGCGAACCGAGAATGGCCTGCGGCTCAAACATGATCACCGCCACAAGGACGGAAAAGATGATGCGGTGACAATGTATGGCGGAGACACCGCAGATGCAGGGTCCGCGTCGGCGCAGGATTTTCCGGTCGACGGGTTCAGCGTGGAGATGTTCGAGCGTGAGGGATTGAGCGCATCGGTGACCAATGTCTGGACCGTTGAGGTCGACCCGGCGGGGGCTGAGCGTGCCCAATTCGCCTACCAATTGCGCCGGACACAGGCGGGCGGAGCGCCCGAAGATCGGCTCTTCCGGGTGGAATTTGACCTCAGCCAGCCGGTCGATGCGCCGCCGGCGCCATGGGGATGGGACGCGCAATAGGGCGGCCCGATCCGCGGGGGCATAAGGGATGCCCCTAGGGGGTTTACCGGAATTGCGATTTACCACACGCGCTTGCAGTCCTGCGCGCTGTGACACGTTCAGACAAAAATGCACCGCCCAGCGCCCCTTTGCGCCGTTCAAAACCATCGCAAGGGCTGCATCTGGGCTTTTGGGCCGGGTTTCTCGGGCTGCCTCTTGCCACCTTTATCGGGATTGTCCTGACCGCTCAGCCGGGCGCTGCAACCGAGCCGGGAATGCAAGCGGCCACGCGGGATAAAGAGCAGGCGGTTTTTACGCTGTGCTCGGGATCCAAACGCACAACCTGCGTCGTGGATGGCGACACCATCTGGTATCGCGGCGAGAAGATCCGCTTGGTCGGATTTGATACACCGGAAATTCACCACGCCGCCTGCCCGCGCGAGCGGGAGCTGGGCGAGGAGGCAAAATTGCGTTTGCGCGAATGGCTCAATGCTGGCGCATTCAGCCTTGAGCCCAATCCCGACGGGCGCCCGCGCGATCGCTATGGCCGCTCGCTATTGGTGCTGTCACGCGGCGGCGAAAATGTCGGGCAAATGTTTATCGCAGATGGCCTCGCCGAGAAACGCGGTGGCAGCGAAAACATCTGGTGCTGATCGCTCAAAGAAAAAACCCGCCCCGCTTACATGCCGTAAATGCATGCAATTGGGACGGGCTTTGTTGATCGGTTTGGGAAAGGGCGGCCTATTCTGCCGCTTCAAACATATCCGGGCCGCCATCGGTTTCTTCGTCTTCGTTGACGGCTTTGGCTTTCTGGCGCTTGTCGAAGCTTGACCAGACATCGTTCCAATTGCCCTTGGTCGCTCCCTTTGAATATTCGGTCGCGCGGGTTTCGAAGAAGTTGGCGTGTTCCACCCCGTTGAGCAGCGGCGAAAGCCAGGGCAGCGGATGTTCGTCGATCATATAGATCGGCTGCAAGCCCAATTGACCCAGACGCCAGTCGGCAATGTAGCGGATATAGCGTTTGATATCCTTGGCCGTCATGCCGTTCACCGGCCCCATTTCGAAAGCCAGATCGATAAACGCATCTTCGAGGCGAACGGTCTTTTGGCAGATATCGATAATATCTTCCTTCACCGCCTTGGTCAGACAATCACGCTCTTCACAGAAGGTGTGGAACATCTTGATGATGCCTTCGCAGTGGAGCGATTCGTCACGCACCGACCACGAAACGATCTGCCCCATGCCCTTCATCTTGTTGAAGCGCGGGAAGTTCATCAGCATCGCGAACGAGGCAAACAATTGCAGCCCCTCGGTGAAACCACCAAACATAGCGAGCGTGCGGGCGATGTCTTCATCGGTGTCGACGCTGAATTGGTGCATGTAATTGTGCTTGTCGGCCATTTCCTCATATTCGAGAAATGCCGAATATTCGCTTTCGGGCATGCCGATCGTGTCAAGCAGATGCGAATAGGCCGCGATGTGCACCGTTTCCATATTGGAGAAAGCGGCGAGCATCATCTTGATCTCGGTCGGCTTGAACACACGGCCATATTTGTCGTGGTAACAATCCTGCACCTCGACATCGGCCTGGGTGAAGAAACGGAAGATCTGAGTGAGCAGATTGCGCTCATGCTCGGTGATGTTTTGGGCCCAGTCGCGGCAATCCTCACCCAAGGGCACTTCTTCGGGCATCCAGTGGATTTGTTGCTGACGTTTCCAGAACTCATACGCCCACGGATATTCGAACGGCTTGTAGGTCTTGCGGGCTTCCAGCAACGACATCTTGTGTTTCCTCAAATCTAGCGTGAACGACTCTTGTAACGAAACAAGCTTCGGAATCGAAGGCAAGCAGGGATGAATCGCGGGGGATAAACCGTGCAAAATCTGAGTCGAACCGAGTCGACCGAGGCAAATAAAGACCAATATGCATTTCTATCCGTAGACCTGCTTGGGCGCAGACCCGCCCCACCAGGTCGAGCAGCGCCCCATTTGATGCAGGCTGGTGCCCGGATCTTGGTCAATTCCACCCAATCAATTGGCCTTCATCAGACCGTCTTTGCCGCCCCGTTATCCTTAACCGGCCTGCATCAGTGCAATCACCCAAATCACCGGGACGACAATCACCGCAGATACGATGTGCAAGCGGCCAGCATTGGCGCGGTGCCCCGGTCCCGCTTTGATATGGCGCAATCCGTTTGCGACAAAAATACAAGCGATCAGCGTCGTCGCTATCGCGATCCAGATTTGTATCGGCATAGCTCAGCTCTCCCTGCTCGGCTTACCTGCATATGGTAGAAGAATGCCACAAAACCGAACGCAGCGCGAGCGCCTTAGCACGGTGACCGCAGGCTTGGAGTGTGCAACCGCCACCAGATTATCCAGCGCGTGTTTTGCTGGAAGGGATTGCAACAAATTGCCAGACGGCCGCGAGCGCCGACCAAGTCACAAGCATCATTACGCTGCTTGCCAAGGCGGTCTCAATAGCGCGGTCACCACGCAGCACCATATCGACATTCACGAGCAGAAATTGTGCCCCACCAAGCGCCAAAGCAGCGCGCCATGGGCCACCAATGCGCGGCGTCACCCATGCAAAGAGCGCGATCATCAGCGTCACATAAATGACGAATCCCACAAGCGGATGAGCCGGCGCATCTGGCGGCGCCGGGATGTCGGAGAAATGGCGAAAGAGCACCCAAATGAGAAGCAGGTTGGTTGCCCCAAAGGCCAACCAACCTGCCAAAATTCCGCGCCAATTCACGGTTGAGTCCCGCCTACTGACAGCTGAGGCATTCCTCATAATCGGTCTGCTCCGCGCTCAGCTCATATTTGGCTGCATCCGCGGTGTTGTCGGTTTCCACCCCGCCGGCAAAGCCCGCGCGCTGAACCGATTTCGAGCGGAGATAATAGAGCGATTTGATGCCTTTCTCCCACGCTTGGAAGTGCAGCATCATCAGATCCCATTTGTCGACATCAGCCGGAATGAACAGATTGAGCGATTGCGCCTGATCGATATAGGGCGCGCGGTCCGCAGCGAATTCGAGCAGCCAACGCTGATCAATTTCAAAGCTGGTCTTGAAGCTTGCCTTTTCTTCATCCGACAGGAAGTCGAGATGCTGGACCGAACCGCCGCGCTCAAGAATCGAATTCCAAACATTGGTCGAATTCTTCGATTTCTTATCGAGCAGTTTCTCAAGATAGGGGTTCTTGACGATAAACGACCCCGACAGCGTCTTGTGGGTGTAGATATTGGCCGGGATCGGCTCGATACACGCGCTGGTCCCGCCGCAAATGATGCTGATTGATGCGGTCGGAGCGATCGCCATCTTGCAGGAAAAACGCTCCATCGCGCCCATTTCTGCCGCATCGGGGCAAGGGCCGCGTTCCTGCGCCAAGAGCATCGATGCCTCGGAGGCTTTGGCTTGGATATGCTTGAACATTTTAAGGTTGAGCGCCTTGGCCATTGCGCTTTCGAAACCCAGCCCCTTCGATTGCAGGAAGGAGTGGAAACCCATCACGCCCAGACCAACCGAACGCTCACGCTCGGCGGAATATTTGGCCCGCGCCATTTCGTCGGGCGCGCGGTCGATATAATCCTGCAGCACATTGTCGAGGAACCGCATGACGTCTTCGATAAATTGCTTGTCGGTCGCCCACTCATCCCATTTTTCAAGGTTGAGCGATGACAGGCAGCACACCGCGGTGCGGTCATTGCCCAAATGGTCAATTCCGGTCGGCAATGTGATTTCCGAACACAGGTTCGAGGTCGACACTTTTAGACCCAGATCGCGGTGGTGCTTAGGCATCATCCGGTTCACAGTGTCGTTGAAGACGATATAGGGCTCGCCCGTCGCCAGCCGGCATTCCACCAATTTCTGGAACAGCGAGCGTGCATCGACCGTGCCGCGCACCGACCCATCCTTGGGCGATTTCAGCTCAAACTCGGCGCCATCACGCACCGCTTCCATAAATTCGTCGGTCAACAAAACGCCGTGATGCAGGTTCAACGCCTTGCGATTGAAATCGCCCGACGGTTTGCGGATTTCGAGGAATTCCTCGATTTCGGGGTGCGAAACATCAAGATAGCATGCCGCCGAACCGCGCCGCAGAGACCCCTGGCTGATTGCGAGAGTGAGCGAATCCATCACCCGCACAAACGGGATAATGCCGCTGGTCTTGCCATTGAGGCCAACCGGCTCCCCAATTCCGCGCACATTGCCCCAATAGGTGCCAATGCCGCCGCCCTTCGAGGCGAGCCAGACATTCTCGTTCCAGGTCCCGACGATCCCGTCGAGACTGTCCGAAACCGAATTGAGATAGCACGAGATCGGCAGGCCGCGGCTGGTCCCGCCATTGGACAGGACCGGGGTTGCGGGCATGAACCACAGGTTGGAAATGTAGTCGTACAAACGCTGCGCATGCTCGGCATCGTCGGCATAGGCATCGGCGACGCGGGCGAACAGATCCTGATATTTTTCACCGGGCAAAAGATAGCGATCGGTCAAGGTCTCCTTACCGAATTCGGTGAGATTGGCATCGCGCGTCTCATCGATCTGCACGTCAAAACGGCGATCATTGACCTTTTTGCTCGAATCCGCGCTGTCTTGAGCCGCGCTTTTGGCAGCCTCAGCGACAGCATTGCCCAACGCCTCAGCCGACTTGGCCGCGATCAGCTCTTCGCTGCCCGTGTCGCGTGTATCCATGGTTACGGCCTTTTCCTGTTTCGCCTGAGGAGCTGTGTCTTCTTTGGGGGGAGCGACTTCACCAAGGGGTTCCCCGGTTTGCGCATCACTCAACACTTCGTCACTCGCCTTAAATTCCATCGATTGCCCCGTTCTACGCCTTCTGCCGAATCAGAGGACCGCTTGCTTATAACGCATATGCGGTTTTGTTCCGATTCTGTTCCACACCATTTAATTGACGTTTATCCCCTGTTTTGGCCCCAAAAAGCCCACAGCTTTGTCCGTCTTTGCTTCGTTTTGCGGTCGATCTGGGCCCGTTTCTGCAGCGAATCGTGTCCTCACCATACCGGCCCCACAGGGGCGAGCGGCGCGTATACAATCACAACAAGTTGGGGGTCCATCGCGAACCGAACCCCTAGATCATGAATCAGGAGTGATTCACCGTCAACGGGGGATTAACCCTGAAAAGCGGTCAAAGGGGTGCAAAAACCTATTGTGCAGTGCAGCGACGCGCGGGCAAAGCTTGAGTCGCGCGCCGCGCAAGCCCCAAAATGAATCTGTGAAGAAAAATTTGGTGATTGAATCTTTTGAATCAACCGTTGAATCATTTGCGCGTCTGGCGACAAGATTATTGCGTCGCAGCGTATGATCCGCACCCGCACAACCATGCGCCACCATCCCCATTGGGCAAAGGCAATACGGTTCAGGCAGAGCCGCGCGGATTAACCATTGGCCGCTCGGCCCGGGACAAGCGCGCTATGCCGCAACTGCGGTTTGTGCGCTGGCCGATTTGGCGTGATCGGCAACTTCCTGTGCCAGCCGATCGATCAGCTGCATCGGAAGATCATGGCCCCATCCCGGGATCGTCACCAATTTCGCCCCGGCAATATGCGCCGCAGTGTCCTGCCCCCCGGCAAGCTTGACCAGAGGATCATCCTCGCCGTGGAGAACCAATGCCGGCAGGTTCACACCAGCCAGCCGGCCGCGGCGATCGCCATCATCGATAATCGCGGCCAATTGGCGCGGTAGCCCTTCGGGATAGATGCTGCGCTTCATGCCGGCGATCACCCGCTCACGCTGACGCTCGGCATCGAAGGGATAGCCCGGGCTGCCGATCTTGCGGGCGATATTAAGCCCATGCGCGATCACCACCTCTTCATCGAGCGAGGCCAGCGGCGTGGTCAATGCCTCGATCGCGCTCTTATCGGCTTGGGGCAGGCTGGCATTGCCAGTGGTCGACATGATCGATGTGAGCGAGAGCAATTTGTCCGAGTGATTGACCGCCATCAATTGGGCAATCATGCCCCCCATTGACGCGCCCACAACATGCGCCCGCGCAATCCCCAGCGCATCGAGCAGCCCCGCCCCATCAGCCGCCATATCGGCCAGAGTGTAGGGGACTTTTGCTGGCCAGCCGATCCGCTTGCGCAATATTTGCCACACCAGTTTGGGCGCCTTGGCCCCATCAAACTTTTGCGACAGGCCAATATCGCGGTTGTCATAGCGGACCACATGATAGCCGTGCCCGACCAGAGCCTCGACCAGTTCATCGGGCCACAAGGTCATTTGCGCACCCAGCCCCATCACCAGCAGAATTGTCTCGTT
>JABSPI010000057.1 GCA_013214365.1 Erythrobacter sp. | reverse complement strand
GTCGCCATGGGAAAATGTCTCTTTGCAAAACGGGGTTATTTTTAGGTCTTTCAATTGCAACCTATCACAATGTGACCGGCTGACAAGCGCAAGGTCGCACCGATTATGAGATCGGGCCCAATCCTGCGTCTTTTGACGCGCGAGAACCCAATCCATCGTGAAGCCGGAGCCTTGGGGCCGGTTTGAATGCGCAGATATGCCGATCGACCGATCGGGGTGCATTGGCGCGCGGGTTCAGATCCAGCCGGACAATTCGCGCCCGATCATCGCCTCTAACATAGCGATGCCGGCATCCGAGACATTGAGGCAATCGAGCACGGCGTAATCCTCGCCGCCCGCCTCGAGGAATTCATCGCGCCCTTCCAGCGCCAATTCCTCCAGCGTCTCGACACAATCAGCGGCAAAGCCGGGGGCGGCAACAACCAGTTTCTTGGTCCCCTTCTCCCCCTCTGCGATCAGCGTNTCATCGGTGGCCGGCTTCAACCATTCGGCCGGACCAAAGCGCGATTGGAACGTGGTCTCGAACCGCACGCCGGCAAATTCGGGCCGGTTTTCCAAGTGTTCGCGCAACAGCCGCGCGGTCTTTTGGCAATGGCAATGATACGGATCGCCGCGTTCGAGCGTGCGCAGCGGCATGCCGTGAAACGACAACAGCATCACTTCGGGGCGAAAGCTGAGCGCGCCCACTTGCCGGGTGAGGTCATCGGCCAGCGCGCCAAGATAGAGCGGATCGTCGTGATAGGGCGGCACAAACCGCAAGGCCGGCTGCCAGCGCCGCGCTTGCATCACCCGCGCCACTTCGTCGAACACGGTCGCGGTGGTGGCGGCGCAATATTGCGGATACATCGGCGCGATCAAAATCCGGTCGCACCCTTTTTCAGTCAATTCGCCCAGACGTTGCTCGATCGAGGGTTGGCCATAGCGCATGGCATAGTCGACGATCACATGTTCGCCGAACAGATCGGCCATCGCCTCGGCCTGGCGCGCGGTGTAATCGGCCAGCGGCGAACCACGATCGGTCCAGATCTTGGCATAGGCCTCGGCGCTCTTTTGCGGGCGGGTGTTCAAAATGATGCCGCGCAAAATCGGTTGCCAGGCAATTGGCGGGATTTCGATCACCCGCCGATCGGACAGGAACTGTTTAAGGTATCTCTTGAC
The DNA here is from genome assembly GCA_013214365.1 of Erythrobacter sp. Classification (GTDB taxonomy): domain Bacteria; phylum Pseudomonadota; class Alphaproteobacteria; order Sphingomonadales; family Sphingomonadaceae; genus Erythrobacter. The sequence continues at coordinate 5,067 of JABSPI010000057.1, read as the reverse complement.
CGAGCCGGGATCGGGCGCATCGGGCGTGCCCAGATTGACCAGCAGCACGCCGATTGAGCCGCTGCTCGCCGGCGGATGATCAGAGGGAAGATGCTGTTTTTGCCAGGTCATGAATGCGCGGGTCGTCCGGTTTTGCTCTTGGTGTCGATATACGCTGCGTCTGTCGCCATAGAGGCAGACGCGATCCCGCGCGTCGTGGAAAAATTACAGTCCGCTAGAAAGTAGTGGCAGACGGCGCAGGCGCAAGCCTGTAGCGGAAAACAATGCATTGGCAATCGCCGGGGCGGCAATCACCGCGCCCAATTCCCCCGGATCAGCCGGCGGCGCATCCGAAGCGATGAAATCGACCTCGATCTCCGGGCAATCGGCCAAGAGCGGCAGGCCCAGATCGGCATAATCCACACTGGTCGGGAGGCCGGCGCGCATGGTCAGCCCATTGCCCAGCGCCATGCCAAGACCAAACAGCAAGCCGCCCTCGATCTGTTGCCGGGCAATGTCGAGATTGATGATCCGGCCAATATCGACCGCCACTGACAAACGCGCCACGCGCACTGTGCCCCCATCCCCCTCGGCATTGCGCCGTGCGGTGGCGACACAAGCAATTCGCCCGCCCTCGGCCACATCGCCGATCCGGTGGCAGGCAATCCCCTGCCCGCTTTGATTGGCGCCGCCATCCCATTGCGCCATAGATGCCGCACGTTGCAAGCAGGCGGCCAGCCGCACATCGCTGCCCAACATCGCCATCCGATAGGACAGCCGCTCGCGTCCGTGGCGTTGCGCGATTTCGTCAAGAAAGCTCTCAATCGCGAAACAGGTGGGCCCATGCGCATTGCCGCGCACCCGCCCCGCAGGATAGCCGGTTTCCACCGGGACATGGCGCACGGTTACGCTGGGAATGGAATAGGGCGGAACCGCGCCTTCGAGCGCGAGATGGTCGGCGCGTCCGGCGGTGTTGCGGATCGCGGCCCAAGCGGTGTGGTTGGCGAACAGGCGCTCGCCAAATTCGTGCGAGGCGCTCTGACAGGCAATGCGCAATTGCATCGCGGTGATCTCGCCGCGTCCGCCCTGGTCCAATTGGGCGCCGAGCAACAGGCCGTAGGGTGCGCGCGGGCGCGAACGGATCAATTCCTCGCGCCGCGACCATGTCAGCTGGACCGGGCGCTCCAATTGCTTGGCCAAATGCGCCACTTCGATCGCGTGGTCATGTTCTAATCGGGCATCGAAACTGCCGCCGGCGGGCATGGGATAGAGCACCACCTGTTCAGTGGCGACGCCGACCGCTTTGGCTGCGGCTGCGCGCGCTTGTTCGGGGGCTTGGCTGGCGATCCACAATTCCAGCTGGCCATTGTTCCAGCGGGCTGCGGCGCTGGCGGTTTCGACCGGCACTGCATGGGCGGGTTCAGCGTGATAGCGGCGGGCAATATCGACCCGGCTAAGCGCCTCCTCGCCTGCGCCGGTCTCGGCGATTTTGAAACTGTCGCCGCCATCAAGCCGGCCCTCGATCTGCGCTCTGACGCGGTCGCTATCGACCGGATATGCTGCGCTAAACTGAGGGTCCATCGCCTCCAATGCGCGGTCCGCGGCCCACCATGTGGTCGCCGCCACCGCGAGCCAGCGTTTGGTTTTGACCGCGCCCACGATCCCGCCAATATCGGCTGCGGCCTCGGGGTCAAACCCGGTCAGTTCGCTGTTATTATTGGGGCCATGGCGGATCGCGGCAAACACCATTCCGGGCAAGCGGACATCGGCGGCAAAGCGGTAGGATCCGTCGACTTTGGAAGGCAGGTCGATGCGCGGAAAACCAGCGGCTTCGCCGGGCAGCTGTGTCCGTGCGTTCCCCTGCGCCTGAGCCTGCGCGTTTGCCGGGCGCAGCGGCGGCGGATCAGGCGGGGTGAGGGTGGCAGCCTCGGCGGCGAGTTCGCCAAAAGTGGCGCGTTTATCGCCCCATGCAACCAAGCCTGCATCCACGCGGCATTCCTCCCACGCCGTGCCCCAACGCTGGGCTGCGGCCTGCGCCAACATGGCGCGCGCAGCGGCGGCGGCGGCGCGCGCGGGCGCTTCATATGCGGCGAGCGATGTGCCATCAGCGGTTGCGTTGAAACGCCGTGTGCGGGCAAAGCTGCGCGCCAGAGCGGTGTCGAGCGTGTCGGAGATGCCGGTGGCAACAGGATCCCACAATTGCGCCCAACGCTGGGCCAATGCGACATTGGGATAGGCCGCCGATATCGGGGCCGGCTCGACCGCGATCTGGCGCCAATCCGCGCCCAATTCCTCAGCCACAATTTGCGGCAATACAGATGTGATGCCCTGGCCCATTTCCAATTGCGGCACCGCCACCGAAACCACCCCGTCCTCGGCGATTTTGAGCCAGGCATCAAACACGTGTTCGCCCGATGCAGGCGGCAGGGGATTGGGGTAATCGCGCGGCCACACCCACCAGGCGACCAGCAAGCCGCCGCCCGCCGCAGCGCCAGTGATCAGACCCCGCCGGGAAACTTGCATCGCCTTACACCGCTCCGTTTGTGAGCCAGCGATCGATTCGCTCGGCGATTGCGAGGAAGGGTTGGGCGCCGTTGTCATCGGCGGCTGCGGGCGGGGTGCCGGCATCGCCGCTCAACCGGGTTTGCATGGTCAATGGCACGCGCCCCAGGAAGGGAATTTCGAGCGCGGTGGCGAATTTTTCCACCCCGCCCGATCCGAATGGGTCGGAAATATGGCCGCATTCGGGGCATTCATATCCCGCCATATTTTCCACCAGACCAATGATCGGCACCTCGCCATCCTCGAACAATTGCCCCGCCCGCGCCGCATCAAGCAGCGCCAGATCCTGCGGTGTGGAGACCAACACCGCGCCATCGGGCTTGCTGTCGGCCATCATCGACAATTGCACATCGCCCGTGCCCGGCGGCAGGTCAATCATCAGCAATTCGGTATCCCCCCATGCCGCATCGACCAATTGCCCCAAAGCCTTGCCCGCCATCGGTCCGCGCCATGCCAGTGCCTTGCCCGGTGCGACCACATGGCCCATCGACAAGACTTTGACGCCGTGCGGGCTGGTGACCGGGACCAGCTTGTCGCCTTGGGTCTCGGGTTTCATCCGCTCGGTCGCCAACAGGCGCGGTTGGGAAGGGCCGTAAATATCCCCGTCAATCACACCCACTTTGCGCCCCTTGCGCGCCAAAGCGACCGCCAGATTGGTGGTCAGGGTGGATTTGCCCACGCCGCCTTTGCCCGATCCCACCGCAATGATCATCCGCCGCCGGCGATCGGCGATCAAGGCCACTCTGACCTCGTCGATCTGCGCCAGTTGGCCCAGCGCTGACTGGATGAGCTCTTCGAGTTCGGTGCGCGCTTTGGCACCCAGATCGCCGGCCTCGGCGACCACGATGGCGCGCCGCTCCACAATCCGGGCGGAGCGCAATCGGCCGTGAATTTCGATCGGCAAAGCGCCGCGCAATACGGCTTCATCGGCGGCAGGATCGCTTGGCGTGGCAGGGTCATTTGTCATCACGCGCAGCCTCTAGCATCAAAATCACCACACACCCCCTGTTTTTCCGCAAATTGCGTTCCTATAAGAATAGCATGCAGATTTTTGACGGTTTTAGAAAAAACATCGGGTTGGCCATGGCAGGGAAGAAAAATCCCTGGGGTGGCTCTGGTTCAAATGCCGGTGGCGGTTCGGGCGATGGCTCGGGCGGCCAAGATGGCGGCGGCAATGGTGGGGGCGGCGCAGATGGCGAAGGCCCGCGCAATCCGTGGTTGCCCGGCGGCAATGAAGGCGGCGGCAAACGCCGTTCGGCCAGCATTGAGGATATTTTCAAAAATCGTGGCCCCGAAGGTCCGCGCCGCGCCGGTGGCGGTGGTGGCCCCAATTTGCGCCTGCCCGAGCGGCCCGGCGGGGGCAGCTGGTTGCCGATTATCCTTGTCGGGATCGTGGCGATCTGGGGCGTGATGAGCTCGGTGCACTTTGTCCAACCCGGCGAACAGGCGACCGTGACCCGGTTCGGCGGCAAATTTGTCGGCACATTCGACACCGGAACCAACATTTCCTATCCCTACCCGATCAGCATTGTCAAAGTTGAAAACGTTCAGGAAATCCGCACCGAATCGGTGCCCAGCAAACTGATCCTGACCGGCGACCAGAACTTGGTTGATCTCAGCTATTCGGTGCGTTGGAATATCAATGATCTCTCGCTGTTCCAATTCCAGCTGGCCGATCCGATCGAAACCGTGCGCGAAGCCGGTGAGACCGCCATGCGTTCCTCGGTCGCGGAAAAGACGCTCGATACGGTGATTTCGGGTGAAGGCCGGGCCGATATCCAGGCCAATGTCCAAACCCGGATGCAAGCGATCCTCGATGGCTATGGCGCGGGGATCACGGTTCAGGGTATCGAAATCGATAAGACCGACCCGCCTGAAAGCGTGGTTGAAGCGTTCAACGACGTGCTCGCCGCACAGCAGGATGCCGAGCGTGAATTGAACGGGGCGCGGCGGTATTCGCAACGCCTGTTGGCGCGCGCCGAAGGTGATGCGGAACAATTCAACCAGATTTACGGTCAATATCGCCTTGCGCCCGAAGTGACCCGCCGCCGGCTTTATTACGAGACAATGGAAGCGGTGCTGTCGCGCACCGACAAGACCGTGATCGATGCCAATGGCGTCACCCCTTACATCCCCTTGCAGGAAGTGCAGCGCAACCGCGCCCCTGCCGCAATTGAGGGAGGGCAGTAAGATGCCAGAGATGAAGAAATCCTACAAAATCGCTATCTTTGGGCTTGTCGCCGCGGCGGTTGCGCTGGTCTCGACCTTGTTTGTGACGCCTGAAACCAAGCAGGCGGTGATCATTCGTACAGGTGAGCCGCGTGTCATCGTCAATATGTACGATCCCGATGATCCCTTTGGCCAAACCGGCGCAGGCTTTTGGTACCGCATCCCGTTTGTTGACCGGGTGCAGATGGTGGAGCGCCGGGTGCTCGACCTCGATATGGATAACGAACAGGTCCTCACCAGCGATCAACAGCGTCTGCAGGTCAATGCCTATGCGCGTTATCGCATCATTCAACCGGT
>JABSPI010000056.1 GCA_013214365.1 Erythrobacter sp. | reverse complement strand
TCGCCCGAAACCCGCGATGAGGTGCGCCGCAAAGTCACCAAATTGGTGCGCGGCCGGTGGTTCAGCCCGCCTTTTTCAGGCGAGCGGTTTTCGCACATGCTGTTCGAGGCGCTCGGCGCGATGGCCTCAGGCAATACAGGCTCGGGCGAAACAGAAGGGTCGGCCGGCGCGCCGCTATTGCCCCCCGATCACCCGATTGACCTGTTTGTCACCACCACCGATTTTCGCGGCCATGCCGAAAAATTGCGGCTCCATTCGCCCCCGGTGGTGGAGGAAACCGAACACCGCATGCCGATCGCGTTTCGCGCGCTTGCCACAAGGCAGCCGGGTGAGAGCCTGGCCAATCGGATGGAATTGGTTCTGGCCGCGCGCGCCACGGCGAGCTTTCCCGGCGCCTTTCCGCCGGCGACTTTGGAAGAGATCGACACGCTGGCGCACAAGCAGGGGTTTCACTGGGACAGCCGCGGCGCGTTTCTGGCGCGCACCATGCCGGTCCATGTCCGCGATGGCACGGCGGGATCGGTGGCGTTGATCGATGGGTCGGTTTTGGTCAACAAGCCGTTTGGCGCCGCGCTCGATGCGATGGCCGTGCGCAGTTCGCAGCGCGAGGTCGACCGCCGGTTCGTCTATATCGAACCGCGCCCCGATCGCCGCCATATCGCGCCCGAGGAAGAGGTTGCGCCGGTCGGATGGTTCAGCGCGATTTTCGGGTCGCTTTCCACGATTCCGCGCGAACAACCGATCCGCGATGATCTGGAACGGATTGAACAAAGGTCGCGCGATGCCTTGCGCTTGCGCCGGATTGTTATGGGGTTGCGNCCCGAGATTGACCGCACGGTGGAAAAATTGTTCGGGATGACATTCTTCCTCGACAGCCCCACGCCCAAACGGCTCGCCAATTGGCGGGCCAAGGCGCAGCAGGCGGCCGCCGATCAATCGGGCTATGCCTTTGGCGCCTATGCCCAGACCAAATTCAGCGCGATTGTCGATCGTCTGGCCAATTTGACCCTGGCCGCCGCGCCCGAATTGGGTTTGGCCGATAGCGGCCCGATCGCGGCCGCGTTCCGCGATGAATTGGCCCGCCGCGGTCTTGATACTCTGAGCGATGAAGGCGGAGGCGCCAATGCCATGGCGATCCGGTTTTTCCGCGCGCATGATATCGGGTTCCGGGTTCGGCGTCTGGCTTTGCTGGCGCGGCGTTTGTCGCGCGATTGGGAACTGGACCCGGAGATTGGCGATGATCTGCTCGACCTTGCGCGCGAGCGGATTTACGAAATCCTCAACCTCTACCGGCGCAGCGACGACGGGGCGGTTTTGGGGGAGGAATTGGGCGAGGAATTTGCCCCGCTGGCGCGCCAAGTGCTGAACAGGCCGGGCGCGGTGCTCGACCATTTGGAAACCCGCCGATTGTTGACCTCGACCGATCTGGAAGCGGAAGAAATGCTGTCCGAGGCGCTCACCGCTATGCCCAAAGATTTGCGGCGGCGCATGTTGCTCACCTATCTCGGATTTCCGTTTTACGATGTCGCCACCCTGCCCTTGATCCAGAGCGAGGGGCTGGCCGAATACAATCCGGTCAAGATCGACCGGATCTCGCCCGATGATGCGCGTTCCATCCGCGCCGGCGGAACGCAGGCGACGTTGCGGGGCATCGAATTTTACAATTTTGGCGCCTTTTTCAGCCGCGCCTACCGTGAAAACGATTATCTATGGGGCCGATTGCACGGGGCAGAACGGATGATCGACCTGATCGCCTCGAGCGTGGATGAGGGGCGCTCAGGCGAGGGATTGTCGCAAGCCGAATTGCGCCGCGCCAAACGCAGCGCCTTTCTCGCCGTGCTGGAAGAGGAACGCGCCGCGGGCCGGTGCCGGGCGCGTTTGATCGATCAAATCACCCGCGAGGTGGAAGAGCAAATGGCATAGCGCACGCGTGTGCGGGTGCGGGTGCGCACGGGCGTGGGGGCGCGAAGATGTAAGGGGCAAAGATCAGCGCGCCGATCAACCGGTTCAACCCACCGCCCAAGACAGGCGATGAGACCTTAAATCAGGCGCCAAATGCGTCTTTCAACTTGCTGAAAAAGCTGCGGCTTTCGGGGCATTCCTCGCCAGTTTCGGTCTCGCGGAATTCCTGCAGGATTTCCTTTTGCTTGCGCGACAGCTTGGTCGGGGTTTCAACCTTGATCTCCACCACCAGATCGCCGCGCCCGCGCCCTTGCAGGACCGGCATACCGCCCCCGCGCACACGCAATTGCTTGCCCGATTGGATCCCGACCGGAATGTCGATCGTGTTGGTCGATCCGTCGAGATCGGGAATATCGACCTTGCCGCCCAATGCCGCAGTGGTGAAGCTGACCGGTACGCGGGTGGCCAAAGTGGTGCCTTCGCGTTCGAACAAAGCGTGGGCTTTGACATGGACGAAGATATACAAATCGCCCGCCGGCGCGCCGCGCTGGCCCGCCTCGCCCTTGCCCGACAGGCGGATGCGCGTGCCGGTGTCGACGCCGGGCGGGATATCGACGCTGAGCGTTTGGACGCGGTCAACCCGCCCCTCGCCCTGACAATCGCCGCACGGGTCTTCGATAATGGTGCCGCGTCCACCACAAGAGGGGCACGGCCGCTCGACCACGAACATGCCCTGTTTGGCGCGCACAGTGCCCTGCCCGTGGCACAGATTGCAGGTCCGCTCGCTGGTCCCCGGGGTCGCCCCGGTGCCATCGCACGTCTCGCACATCTGGCTGACTTCGATTTCGATCTCTTTGGTCGTGCCGTGAAACGCCTCGTCCAAAGTGACCTGCATGTCATAGCGCAGATCCGCTCCGCGCCGGTTGCTCTGGCGTTGCCCGCCGCGCCCGCCGCCGCCAAAGGCGCTGCCGAAAATGCTCTCGAAAATATCGCCGATATCGCCAAAGCCTTCCGGCCCGCCGCCGCCAAATCCGCCGCCCGGACCACCGCCGCCATTCATCCCTTGGGTGAAGGCATCGTGCCCGAACCGGTCATAGGCCGCGCGTTTTTGCGGATCTTTGAGGCATTCATACGCCTCATTGCACGCTTTGAAGCTGGCTTCGGCTTCGGCATCGCCCGGATTGCGGTCCGGGTGATATTTCATCGCCAGCTTGCGATAGGCAGATTTGAGCGTCGCCCCATCGGCATCGCGCGACACCTGGAGCGTTTCGTAATAGTCGAGACTGGTAGCGGCCATGACGTTAGGATCCCCAAAGTGTGCTCACCCCGGCGCGTTTGCGGCATCCGGGATGAGCATCCTTGTTCATCGGACCATCAGTCCTTTTTGTTGTCTTCGTCGACTTCAGAGAATTCAGCTTCGACGACATCTTCGTCGGCGCCTTCTTCGCTGGTGGAGCCTTCATCCGAAGCGCCACCGGCAGCAGCGCCCGCTTCTTGCTCCTGCTTGTAGATCTGCTCGCCCATCTTCATCGCAGCCTGCGTGAGTTCCTGAGCTTTGGCGTTGATCTCTTCAGCATCGTCGCCTTCGAGCGCGGTTTTGGTCGCCGCGAGGGCCTCTTCCACTGCGCTCTTGGTGTCGGCGTCGATCTTGTCGGCGTTTTCTTCGAGCTGTTTCTCGGTCGCGTGAACGAGGCTGTCGGCCTGGTTGCGGGCCTCGGCGCTTTCGCGGCGCTTCTTGTCCTCTTCAGCGAACTTTTCCGCGTCCTGAACCATCGAATCGATATCAGCATCGCTGAGACCGCCCGAGGCCTGGATCTTGATCGTTTGCTCTTTGCCGGTGCCCTTGTCCTTGGCCGAAACCGAGACAATGCCGTTGGCATCGATATCGAAAGTGACCTCGATCTGGGGCACGCCGCGCGGTGCCGGCGGAATGCCAAGCAGGTCGAAATTGCCGAGCAGCTTGTTGTCTGCGGCCATTTCGCGCTCGCCCTGGAAAACCTTGATCGTCACCGCGTTCTGATTGTCTTCAGCGGTCGAATAGGTCTGGGTCTTCTTGGTCGGGATCGTGGTGTTGCGATCGATCATGCGGGTGAACACACCGCCCAGCGTTTCAATCCCCAGCGACAGCGGGGTCACGTCGAGCAGCAGCACGTCCTTCACATCGCCCTGCAACACGCCGGCCTGGATCGCGGCGCCCATGGCGACCACTTCATCCGGGTTCACACCGGTGTGCGGCTTGGCTTCGAAGAATTTCTCCACCACTTCGCGAACCTTGGGCATGCGGGTCATCCCGCCGACCAGGATCACTTCGTCGATTTCGTTCTTCGACACGCCGGCATCGGCCAATGCTTTCTTGCACGGGTTGAGCGTGCGATCGATCAAACCACCAACCAGCTTTTCAAGATCAGCGCGGGTGATCGTTTCCACAAGGTGCAACGGGGTCGATGCGCCGCCTTCCATACGGGCGGTGATGAACGGCAAATTGACTTCGGTCGTGGCCGAGCTCGACAATTCGATCTTGGCTTTTTCGGCCGCTTCCTTGAGACGCTGAAGCGCGAGCTTGTCGGCTTTCAGGTCCATGTTTTCCTTCTTCTGGAAGGCATCGGCAAGATGCTCGACAATCGCATTGTCAAAGTCTTCACCGCCCAGGAACGTGTCGCCATTGGTCGATTTCACTTCGAACACGCCATCCCCGATTTCGAGGATCGAGACATCGAACGTGCCCCCGCCAAGGTCATAGACCGCGATGGTTTTGCCATCGTCCTTGTCCATCCCGTAAGCCAAAGCGGCCGCGGTCGGTTCGTTGATGATGCGCAACACTTCAAGACCGGCAATCTGGCCGGCATCCTTGGTTGCCTGACGCTGGGCGTCGTTGAAATAGGCCGGAACGGTGATGACCGCTTGATCGACGGTTTCACCCAGATAGCTCTCGGCGGTTTCTTTCATCTTCTGCAGGATGAAAGCCGAAATTTGTGAAGGCGAATATTCCTCGCCGCCCGCTTCGACCCACGCATCGCCATTCTTGCCCTTGACGATGTCATAGGGGACGATTTCCATGTCTTTCTTGGTGGTGGGATCGTCGAAACGGCGCCCGATCAGACGCTTGATCGCGAACAAAGTGTTGTCCGGATTGGTGACCGCCTGGCGCTTGGCCGGCTGACCGATCAGACGTTCGGCATCCTTGGTGAATGCCACGATTGACGGGGTCGTACGCGCCCCTTCCGAATTTTCGATGACCTTTGGCTTGGCGCCATCCATAACAGCGACACACGAATTGGTCGTGCCAAGGTCGATACCGATTACTTTACCCATTGTATTCCCATCCATTGGACAATTGTTGGACACCTGCCTTCGCGCCTCCCAAGTTTGGCGAGACGGCTCGGCGGCTCGAATATGAGGCGCATATAGGTGCGGTTTTTCTTGGCACAAGAACCGCACTGCTCTAGATTTTTCACTATCCACAAAGTGGGACAACAAAACGGGGAAAATCCAACATGGTTAGCAGCCTTCGCACCACCACCTTCAAGACCGCCGCAGCCGCGCTGTTTGCCGGCACCGCGCTGACATTATCGGCCTGCGCCGAGGAGCCCGAAGCGCCGGCCCCGACCAAGGTCGAAGGGGTGATTGACGGGATCACGATCGACAATGCGCGCCTTGTGCTGGCGCCGGTCGAAGGCAATCCGGCCGCGCTTTATTTCGATTTCGGGTTTGACGGTGACCGGGTGTTTTCGCTCGACCGGTTCAGCGTTGAGGGCGCAGGCAGCGCGGTGATGCACCAATTTGGCGAATATGATTACAAAGTGCAGATGATGGAAGCCATGCCGGTGCCGGTGAAAAAGGGCGACAAGGTCGAATTCAAACCGGGCGATTTGCACGTCATGGTGTTCGACCTGTCTCCCGAAATCAAAGCCGGCGACACCGCCGAGGTGACGATGAAAGTGTCGGGCGGCGACACCCATAAATTCACCGCCCAAGTGCGCGCCGCCGGGGAAGAGCGCTGAACCAGAGCGCAGGTTTAAGCCAAAACACGCCCTTGCCCCCTGCCTGTCCGGCGGGGGGTGAGCGGCGCTTGACCAGCGGCGAAATCGATCTCGCGCGCACAATATTTGGCGATGCGATCGATTATGATGCGGTGACGATCAAACGGCGCAAATGGCACCCTTTTCAACCGCGCCGCATCACCATGGCCCCGCGCGGCCATCTCCATTTCCACCCGCGCAGCGAGGCCTATTGCGACGATTTTTCCAAGGCAAACATGCAGCGCCAGGGATTGTTCATCCACGAACTCACCCATGTATGGCAGACCCAGACGCGCGGATCATGGTATCTGGTGCTCAACCGCCATCCCTTTTGCCGCTATGATTATGCGCTCAAACCCGGACAGCCATTGGAGGCCTATGGGATCGAGCAACAAGCGATGATTGTTCAGCATGCCTTTTGGGCCCGCCACGGGGTTAAAATCGCCGGAGTGGCAGACCGCGCAGCCTATGACGTGCTGGTCCAATTCCCCGGCGCTCCCGCGTGAAGCGGATAACGTGCGGGGGGTGCTTGAGAGAGGATACCCTTCAGTGCAGGTTTCCTTGATGGAAATTACCGAAATGGCGATCCCAAAGGTGTGGTCATGGACTTGGGGAACGAAGGGCGCGGATTAGAATTCCCGAATTTCCATGCTCCCAAGTTTCATGCCCGG
>JABSPI010000055.1 GCA_013214365.1 Erythrobacter sp. | reverse complement strand
CTGATCGACCCAGACATCGCTGATCGTGCCCGCTTGCTTCTCGTCCGCGCCATAGACCGGAAGGCCGACCGGATCGCGATCATTGGGGGCAATGGTGATGTCGTGGCTGTCGGCGATCGGAACGATGCGCGGGCGGCCATCAAAGGTGAGATCGGGATAATCCTGACGATTGGCATAGGCGGCCGGGCCAAGGCCATCGGCCATCGGATCGCCGGTCGGCACAAATGGCGCGCCGGTTCCGGCAAAAGCCTGTTTGGCGGCGATATTGACGTCGTCGCGTGGATTGTCTTCGGGGACATAGGTGCCCCGGCCATGCGGCAGGTTGAAGGTCTTTTTCTCGCCATCGGTCAATGCCGGACCCGACATGATCATGCCGGTCTGTTCATGCTCCACCGGATAGCCTTCGCGGCGGCTTTCGCGGTTGAGGTAGAAAACCAGCCCGATAAAGAACAAAATGAACAACAAAATCGCCAATTCGGCGACGTCGAATGTTCCGACGATATAGGCGGTGTTCACCAGAAGGTATGTGGCATTCATGGTACTTTCCTCTCAGATGCCAAGGAGCGGACACGCCACGCGCCCCTTGCGGTGTTGACCGCGCTATCCCCTTTTGGCGCGGTCATGTCGGGAACTCCTGCAGGCCGAACGGCTGGTCTGCATTATCCCGTGATTGGGTGGAATGTGTGCGGTCGCGGCCCACCAGGGGCCCGATCGCGGCGAGACCTGCAAGAAGCAGCAGGATTTCGATGATGTAGACGCTGGTATATCCGGTCGCGCGCGTCGCAATCGTGGCGGCGGGATCGCCGGACATGGCGAAATAAGCGATCACGTCGCGCACCGCGCCGCCGATCGCAATCGCGGCCCCGGCACAGGTCGCCTGCACCGCGCCCCACGCCCCCAAAGCAAGACCGGCGGTCTCGCTCTTGGCCAGCGCCATCGCCTCGATCAATGTGCCGACCGAGAATAGGCCGAGGCCCAACCCGATCAATGTCGCCCCGGCATAGAGCATGATTGCCGAATTGAACGGGGCGGAAAACAACACCAGCAAAAAGGCATTGATCCCAATCACCAGCCCAATACCGGCAATCCGCAAGGGGTCACCCCCGCGCGACAAATGCCGGCCCGACACCATAAAGCCGAGCAGCGAGCCCAGCGCCCATGCCCCGGTCAATGCGGTGGTTGCGCCCACGGACAGGCCCAGAATTTCCCCGCCATACGGTTCGAGCAAAGCGTCCTGCATGGCAAAGCCGGCCGCGCCGATTCCGATCGCGGTCAACAGCCGGGCATTGCGCCCATCGCGCACAAATGCGCTCCACAATTGCCGGAAGCTGGGCGCGCCGGGTTGCGGCTTGGTCCGCTCGGGCGCGCGCGCCTCCTGCTTCCACAAAGCCACCAGATTGAGCGCCATAGTCAACACCGCGGCGCCCTGGATCACTTGCACAAGGCGGGTCGGGGTGAAATCAATCAGCAAGCCGCCAATGACAAACGCCGCCAACATCATCCCGACCAGCAACATCACATAAAGCAGCGCGACCGCGCGCGGGCGTTTGTCCTCAGGCGCCAGATCCGTGGCCAGTGCAAGGCCCGCGGTCTGGGTCACATGAAAGCCCATTCCGGTCAGCAAAAATGCCGCCGCCGCGCCCACAAGCCCCAGCTCAAATTGCCCCTCACGGCTCAACAGCAGCAGCGCAAACGGCATAATCGCCAGCCCGCCAAACTGCATCATTGTGCCAAACCAGATATAGGGCACACGCCGCCATCCCAGCGCCGAAATATGGCGATCCGATTTGTGCCCGATCAAAGCGCGGAACGGGGCCACCAGCATCGGCACCGCAATCAGCACCGCGATAATCCAGGTCGGCGTGCCCAATTCGACCACCATCACCCGGTTGAGCGTGCCCGACAACAACACCATCGCCATCCCCACACTCACCTGAAACAGCGACAGCCGCAGCAGCCGGCCAAGCGGCAATTCTGCGCTTGCCGCATCGGCAAAGGGCAGGATCGAGGCCAGCATCCGCGTGGAAGGCTTGGTGGAGGGGGTGGGGGTGGTGTCTGGGTTCATTCAACCCTCACCAATTCGAGCGCCTGGCTGGTGTAGAACCCGCTGGAAATCCGCTGGGTCCGGCCAATTTGCCAGCCTGAAAGCCGCTCCAGCCGCGCAAACAATTCGTCTTCGGCAACCGGAACAATTGCGGGCGAGCGGTCGCTTTTGGGAAACACTTTGCCAACTGAATGCATCGCGCCAAGCAGGCGGGTGTGCGGGGCAAAGGTGAACAGGATCGAACCGGTGGTTCGCGCGCTCAGCTTTTCGAGCGCATCGACCAGATCGGCTGGATTGTAATGGATCAGCGAATCCATCGCCACCACATGGCCGAACGTGCCGTGATCGGGATCGAGCATGTCGCCCGCACGCCAGCGCACTTTGCCATGGCCGATAAATCCGGGGGCGCGTTGGCGCGCCACCTCGACCAATCCGCCCGCAACATCGACCGCGGTCACATCCGCGCCGCGGCACGCGACATCGATGGCCAAGGCGCCGGTCCCGCATCCGGCATCCAGAATACGGGTGCGGCGCAAATCGGTCGGCAACCATCCCACCAATGTTGCGCGCATTTGTTTGCGGCCCGCGCGCACCGTTGCTCTAATCCCGCTGACCTTGGCGTCAGAGGTGAGGTCGATCCATGCCTGTTTCGCGGTGCTGTCGAAATAGGTCGCCAGCGCTTCGCGGCGCACAGTGTAATCGGTCTCGGGTGAACGCGTGGCCATCATTCAAACCCCAGAAAATCGAAGATGTCGCGGTCCTTCATCGGCTCGGCGGCTTGCGGTTCGACCCCGGCCCATAGCTGGGCGGCGAGGCGCAGATATTCGTCCTGAGCCTGTTTGACCTCGGGCGAATCCTCCATTTCGAACAGGGTGCATTTCTTCAACCGCGAGCGGCGGATCGCATCGACATCGCGGAAATGCGCCAGACGCTCCATCCCGATTTGATCGCAAAAGCGGTCGATCTCGTCGGTCTCGCGGCTGCGATTGGCAACAACGCCGGCGAGCCGGACGTCGTAATTCTTGGATTTTGCCCCGATCGCAGCCACGATCCGGTTCATTGCGAAAATGCTGTCAAAATCATTGGCCGCGACCACCAATGCGCGTTCGGCATGTTGCAAGGGCGCGGCAAATCCGCCGCACACCACATCGCCCAACACGTCAAAGATCACCACATCGGTGTCTTCCAGAAGGTGGTGCTGTTTGAGCAGTTTGACCGTTTGGCCCACCACATANCCGCCGCATCCCGTGCCCGCTGGCGGGCCGCCCGCCTCGACGCACATGACGCCGTTATAGCCTTCGAACATGTAATCTTCAGGGCGCAGCTCTTCGGAATGGAATTCAACCGTTTCGAGGACATCGATCACGGTCGGCATCAATTTCTTGGTCAGGGTGAACGTGCTGTCATGTTTGGGATCGCACCCGATTTGCAGCACCCGGTGCCCCAATTTGGAAAATGCGGCCGAAAGGTTGGACGAAGTGGTCGATTTGCCGATCCCGCCTTTGCCATAGACGGCAAACACCTTGGCCCCCTTGATTTGATCGCGCGGGTCCAATTGGACCTGAACCGACCCTTCGCCGTCGCTGCGGTCGAATTTCGCTTTTGAGTCTATCAAGTTCATCGCATCAGATCCCCTTAGATCATTCGGCTACAAAGACGCCTTCGAGGCGGTCTTCGAGTTCGTCATTGGCTTCGCGCAAGGCCGCCAAAGTGGCCTCGTCGGGTTCCCACAATTGCCGGTCGCACGCCTCAAGCAGCCGCCCGGCAACGCGCGCGCTGGCTTTGGGATTGAGTTCGGCAAGCCGGCGGCGCATGTCCTGGTCGAGCACAAAGGTCTCGGAAATTTTCTGGTAGACCCACGGGGCAACAGTCCCCGTCGTCGCCGACCAGCCCAGCGTGTTGGTGACGTGCTGCTCGATATTGCGCACCCCTTCAAACCCGTGGTCGAGCATGCCTTCAAACCATTTGGGGTTGAGCGTGCGGGTGCGGGTTTCAAGGTCGATCTGTTCGGCCAAAGTGCGCACTTTGGCATTTCCGCGGGTTGCATCGAGGATATAGACCGGCGCATCCTCACCCTTGGCGCGGGCGATCGACCGGCTGACCCCGCCCAGCCCGTCGACATATTGATCCAGATCAGTGATCCCGACCTCGACGCTTTCAAGGTTCTGGTAGGTGAACTCGACCCCTTTGAGCGCTTCAGTGAGCAGCGCGCGGTGTTGCACCGGTTCGCCTTTGACCCCGTAGGCAAAGCCTTTGTTGATTTCGAATGCATTGGCCAATTCGTCGGGATCGGCCCACACGCCGCCATCGATCATCTGGTTGACCTGCGCGCCATAGGCGCCTTCCTGATTGGAAAAGACCCGCAAAGCGGCGGTTTCCAGATCGATGCCATGGGCCTGTGCATGCATACAGCTGTGCTTGCGCACGAAATTGGCATGGGCGGGTTCGTCGGCCTGTGAGGCGAGCAGGGCGGCCTCGGCCAGCATGCGCGTTTGCAGCGGCAAAAGATCGCGGAAAATACCCGACAAAGTCATCACCACATCGATCCGTGGCCGGCCCAATTCCTCCAGCGCGATCAGCTCCGCCCCGCACAGGCGGCCATAACTGTCGCGCCGCGGGCGGGCCCCCATCAATCTCATCGCTTGGGCGATTTGCACGCCTTCGGATTTCATATTGTCGGTGCCCCACAACACCATCGCAATGGTTTCGGGCAGGTCTGGCGCGTTTTCCAAATGCCGTGCGAGCAGACGTTCGGCCTGCTCTGCCCCCTGGCGACAGGCATAGGCCGAGGGGATCAGGAACGGGTCAAAGCCGTGAATATTGCGCCCGGTGGGCAAGACGTCGGGATTGATCACCACATCGCCGCCGGGCGCGGGCTGGATATAGCCGCCATCAAGCGCATGGATCAAAGAGCCCAGCTCGTCGCAGGAATCGAGCGCGGCGCCGAGCGTTTCGCGGTCGGTGTTTGCCTCGTGCTCCCCATCACCTGCCGCATCATGTGCGGCCGCGACCATCGCATCCAGCATTGCGCCGCGCCGTTCGCCTTCGGGATTGCTGCCCAGAACATGCAGCCCATGCGGGATCAGCGATTGCTCCAGCTCGTAAAGCTTGCCGCTCAAACCGGAAATGTCATCGCATTCAATATCGAGCGCGTCGCATTGATCAGCGATGATAGCGGCAAGGTCATCGCGTTCCTCGCTCGTATCGCTCATCCGCCAGCGTTCCACGCTGGCCTTGAGCTCGCTCAACCCCTTGTACAGCCCCGCTTGCGCGAGCGGCGGGGTGAGATAGCTCAACAAGCTTGCCCCGCTGCGACGTTTGGCGAGCATGCCTTCGGTCGGGTTGTTGGCGGCGTAGAGATAGAAATTGGGCAGATCACCGATCAGCCGTTCGGGCCAGCAATCGCCGGTCATCCCGGCCTGCTTGCCGGGCATGAATTCCAGCGCCCCATGCGTGCCGAAATGCAGCACGCCATGCGCGCCGAAATCCTCGCGGATATAGCGGTAGAAGGCGCTGAAGGCGTGGGTCGGGGCGAAATTGCCCTCGAACAAGAGCCGCATGGGATCGCCTTCATAACCAAAGGCGGGTTGGATCCCGACAAACACATTGCCGAAATGCGCGCCCAGGATTTGGATATGCGACCCATCCGATTGCGCTTTGCCGGGCGCGGGGCCCCATTGCGCCTCGATCTCAGCGAGATGCGGCTCGCGCCGGACATGGTCGTCGGCGGGCACGCGCTGGGCGACATTGGCATCGGCGCCATAGGTTTGCGCATTGCCGGTCAAAATCGCCTCGCGCAGGGCATCGACGCTGTCTGGCACGGTGACGCTGTATCCTTCCGAAGCAAGACGCTTCAAAGTCGAAAACAGCGATTCATACACCGCCAGAAACGCCGCGCTCCCCGTGGCGCCGGCATTGGGCGGGAAATTGAACAGCACAACCGCCAGCTTGCGCTCGGCCCGCTGCGACCGGCGCAGCGCGATCATCTTGGCAATCTTGGCGGCCAATGCAGCCGCGCGTTCGGGGTCGGCGGCCATTTTGCGCACCGGACCATCATCACTGGCCGAGCGCCCGCCAAACACGCTGGGCGTGGTGGCGCCGTCCAATTCGGGGATCGCCACCATCATCGTCGCCTCCAGCGGCAACAGCCCCTGATCGCGCGCGCGCCATTCCTCGATCGATTGAAATTCGATCGCATGCGCCGCGACATAGGGCAGGTCGAGCGTGCCGAGCACCTCGCGCGCGGCCTGCGCATCGTTATAGGCCGGCCCCCCGACAAGCGAAAATCCGGTGAGGTTGACGATCGCATCGACGACGGGTTCGCCGCGGTCGATAAAGAATTTCTCGATCGCAGGGCGCGCATCAAGCCCGCTGGCGAAAACCGGCACCACTTTCATGCCCGCGGCCTCGAAAGCGGCGATTGCGCCATCATAATGCCCGCTGTCCCGGCCCAGAAGATAGGACCGCAGCAAGATCAGCCCGACCGTGCCATTGCGGCCATGGCCATTGGCCTTGCCATCGCGCGGCAAGATCCGCAGGCTTTGCGAAATGCGCTGCTTGGTGCGCGGGTGATAGACCCCGGTTTCGGGATATTCGAGCGGTTCATCCGCGCGGGTCTCGCCCCGGCGCGCGGCGCGCTCTCCGGCGGCGTAACGGTCGATCAATGACCGCACCATGGCGATCACATTTTCATCCGACCCCGCGAGCCAATATTGCAAAGTGAGGAAATAGGCGCGCACATCTTGCGCAGTGCCGGGGATGAATTTGAGGATTTTGGGCAAGCGGCGCAGCATCTTCATCTGCCCCGCACCCGAGCTCGCCCCCGGTTTCTTCGATCCGCGCAATTTCTTAAGCAAGCCAAGCGGCCCCTTGGCCGGGGCATCCATGCGATAGCCGCCCATCCGGGTCAGCTTGACCACTTCGCCCGCCGACATCAGGCACACCATCGCATCGCAATCCTCGCGCCGCGCTTCCAATGCGGGCCGGATCGCGCGCACATGGTCATCAAGGAACAGCATGGTGGCAATAACGATATCGGCCGCCTCGATTGCGGCCTTGGCGGCATCGAGCGCCCCATTATCGGAACCCCAATCGGACGCGGCGTGGAGGCTGAGTGAAATATTGTCGGGTGCGAGCGCGGCATCGGCACGCTCGGCCGCGCCGCGCAAATGATTGTCGAGTGTGATGATCGCAACGCGCACCCCGGGCAAGGGAGCCGCACCGCCGGGGGCAGAGGAGAGATCCGCCTTACCGTGCATAATGCGCCTTCGCATCGTAGAGCGTTTCAAGATCGATTTGCGGCCGCCCTTGATCGGCGGCGAAGGCTTCGGTGTTGCGGCGCGCCTTGCCGCGCACGAAGAAGGGGATCTTCTTCAATTCACGCTCGGCCTCATCGGTCCACAGATTGGTGATAGCGCCGCTTTCAGAAACGCCGCTTTCAGAAAGGCCGCCATTGGCCCCTG
Organism: Erythrobacter sp.; assembly: GCA_013214365.1. Taxonomy (GTDB): domain Bacteria; phylum Pseudomonadota; class Alphaproteobacteria; order Sphingomonadales; family Sphingomonadaceae; genus Erythrobacter. Next base: position 1,616 of record JABSPI010000055.1, on the reverse strand, counting down.
CGTCATTGCCTCCCGCATCATTGGCCGGATGCGGCGATGGAGGCGTTTCCGGCCCCGTTTCTGGTCCCGCCTGTGATCCGGCATGCGGCGCCTGCTTGTGCCCCTCTGCCTGTTTGGGGCTGTGGGCGGCGTGGTGCGAGGCGCCGGCCTCGTCGGAGAATTCGAAATCCTCGCGGAACATGGTCAGCAGATGTTCCTCCAGCCCCATGACCAGCGGGTGGACCCAGGTGTCAAAAATGACATTGGCGCCTTCAAATCCCATTTGTGGGCTGTGGCGCGCGGGGAAATCCTGGACATGAACCGGTGAGGAAATCACCGCACATGGCAGGCCCAGACGTTTGGCAATATGCCGCTCCATCTGGGTGCCCAGCACCAATTCAGGCGCCGCCTCCGCGATCGCCTCTTCGACCGCCAAATGGTCATCGGTGATCAAGGGTTCGACCCCGTGATCCTTGGCTGCGGCGCGCACTTCGCGGGCAAATTCGCGGTTGTAACAGCCCAGCCCGCAGACCTCGAAGCCCAATTCATCGCGGGCAATCCGGGCGGCGGCGACAGCATGGGTGGCATCGCCAAAGATAAAGACGCGCTTGCCGGTGAGATAGGTCGAATCGACCGATCTGCTCCACCAAGGCATCCGGGATTGGGTGTCGCCGAGGGCGGGCGTGGGATCTGCACCCGCCAACTCGGCGACGTCGGCAATGAACGCGCGTGTGGCGCTCACACCGATAGGGGTTGTGCGGACCGTCGGCTGTTTGAACGTGCGTTCAAGCCAGCGGGCCGCCTCATCAGCAATTTCGGGATAAAGGACGATGTTGAAATCGGCCGCGCCAATGCGCGCAATGTCAGCCGGGCTGGCATCGAGCGGGGCGACCAGATTGACTTCCACATCGAGAGTTTCAAGAATTTTGCGAATTTCCACCAGATCATCGCGGTGGCGAAAGCCCAGCGCGGTGGGCCCCAGAATATTGGCCCGCGCACGGCGCCCCTCGCGCGGTTGCGGGGTGATTTGGGGATCGGCCAAATGGCGCACGATCTGGTAAAAGGTCTCGGCCGCGCCCCAGTTTTCCTTGCGCTGATAGCTGGGCAATTCGAGCGGAATAGCCGGGCAGGGCAGATCCATCGCCTCGCTCAAACCGCCCGGATCATCCTGGATCAGTTCCGCCGTGCACGAGGCCCCGACAATCATCGCTTGCGGGTTGAACCGCGCCGCTGCATCGCGCGCGGCATCCTGAAACAATTGCGCGGTGTCCTTGCCCAGATCGCGCGCCTCGAACGTGGTGTAGGTCACTGGCGGGCGTTTTCCGCGCCGTTCGATCATGGTGAACAACAGATCGGCATAGGTGTCGCCTTGCGGGGCGTGGAGGACATAGTGCAGGTCCTTCATCGCGGTGGCGATCCGCATCGCCCCGACATGGGGCGGGCCTTCATAGGTCCAGACCGAGAGTTGCATCGCGCTACACCTCCAGCCTGTCGCGCCGGCGCAAAGGCCGGGCAAAGAGTTCGGCCAGATCACCGGCCTGGTCGAAACCATGGATCGGCGAAAAGACCAGTTCGATCGCCCATTTGGTCGAGAAACCATCCGCCTCGAGCGGATTGGCAAGACCCAGACCGCATAC
>JABSPI010000054.1 GCA_013214365.1 Erythrobacter sp. | reverse complement strand
TTGGTCAAGGATTGGGAGGATCGCGACACCTGTTTCGGCATGATCAATTACTACCGCGCGAGCAATCTATACGTCCCCGCAATGGATGAACCCTTCGCCTTGCCGGATGATTACAGCGCGCCCGACCTGCCCAATCTGACCATCCCGACATTGGTCATCTGGGCGCTGGATGATCTGGCTTTGCCTGCACAAAATATCATTGGCCTCGAAGATGTGGTCGACCCGCTTACAATCGAAAAAGTGCCCGGATGCGGCCATTTTGTCCCGTGGGAAGCGCCCGGCGCAGTGATCGCAGCGATGGAGCGCTTCCTTCAGAGCTAGCCATCCAACCACTCCACCCACGCCGCATGGGGATGGGCAATAGCGAGCAGGCATTTCTCGCCATCCTTTTGCCCGCCATTCCAATATCGCACCCACAATTCATGGCGCAACGTTGCCGGATCGCTTTCCAATGCGACCCACGCCAATGGACGATCAGGGGTGGCCGCTGATCCGGCTTGTTCCATCGCGGTGAGGATACGGCTCTGCGCCGAGGGCGGCATATATTGCCACATGATCGAATGAAACAAAGCGCGCGTGGTGCCATCGGCTTGCGGCTGGGCGAGGATATGATCAACAAAATCATCGGCATTTTGGCGCACCAGATCGGGCGGATTTTGCCGCGCCAATTCAATCGCTGCGTCAATCCGCGCCAAGCGCCCGGGCGCATCGGGCCAGACATAGGCTTTGAGTTTGAGCGCGGCCTCGGGATCGCGCAGATCGACCGGTTCCACATCGCACCCGCGCACGCGCACAATCTTGAAATCTTCAGGCGGCGCTGGCGGGCCGCGCTCACCGCGCCATTCCGGCGCGATCTGCATCGCTGAATTCACCGGGCCGATTGCGGTCTTGCCAAGGCGAAAGTGATAGCGATCGAGCATGGTATTGATCCCGGCGCTGGCGCCAAGCTCAAACAATTCAAGGCGCGGGCCAACACGCTGCGCCGCCCACAGCAACCCTGCCATGATCGCTGCCCCCCTGCCCGCTTCATTGGTTTGCGGCGGACCATCCAACCATGCCAGCAACAGGTGATCATAGGTTTCGACCAATTCGCACACCAAGCGGTCCACCGCGGCCTGATCGGTGATCTGGCCGCTATAGACCCGGCTCAGCCGCGCATCCGTGCCGCTCAACACCAAATGGTGCAAACCGCCCGCCAGCCGCAGCGGCACGGCATCTTTGAGGAAGGCCCCGCGCCATGCGGCTATCCGCCTGCCGGTCGCGGTATTGCCCGCGCACACTTTGGGCAACGCGCGAATGATGCGAGCGGTGCAAGGCGCTGCATTTTTCTGCGCGTGATTGGCTTGCCATTCATTCGCGGCGAGGAGATCCTCGGTCTTGATAATCTGTGCTTTTGCCATGGATGCCCTTTCTATCCCGGCTTGTTATTGCCCTTTGGTCGCCCAATCCCTAAATCCCGCCGCGTTATGACACGTGAAATATCCGATACCACTCGCGGCCAATTGACCTTTGCCGTGCCCAAGGGGCGAATTCTCGACGAGGCGCTGCCTGTGATGGCGCGCGCTGGCGTGGTGCCGGAAGATGGCTTTCACGACAAGGCGAACCGTTCTTTGTCATTTGGCACCAATCGCGACGATATGCGCCTGATCCGCGTGCGCGCCTTCGATGTCGCAACCTTTGTCGCTCATGGCGCGGCGCAGGTCGGGATTGTCGGCTCCGATGTGGTCGACGAATTCGATTACGCCGACCTCTATGCCCCGGTTGATCTTGATATCGGCCATTGCCGCTTGTCAGTTGCGCGCCTTGCCGGGGACAGCGAAGAGGCCGACACGGTCAGCCATTTGCGGGTCGCAACCAAATATCCCAACCTCACCGCCCGCCATTTTGAACAGCAGGGGATCCAGGCCGAATGCGTCAAGCTGAACGGCGCGATGGAACTTGCCCCGTCGCTGGGTCTGGCGCGGCAGATTGTCGATCTGGTCTCAACCGGCACGACCTTGAAACAGAACGGTCTGGTCGAAACCAGCAAGATCATCGACATCACCGCGCGTTTGATCGTCAACCGCGCCGCGCTCAAAACCGATCCGCGCGTGGCGGCTCTGGTCGCGGCATTCCGCGCCGATGCCGAGGCGCGGTTGGAGCGGGAAGTGGCCTGATGGAACAGCTCTCCACCCAAGATGCCGACTTTGCCAAAAGGTTTGAGACCATTGTCGATGCCCGGCGCGAAGCAGACAGCGACGTCGCAGGGGTCGTGACCGATATCTTGCGCACAGTGAAAAGCGAGGGCGATGCGGCCTTGGCTGATTACACCGCGCGGTTTGACGGCTATGCCTTGGCCCAAGACCACGACTGGTTGATCACCAAGGATCAATGCGCGAAGGCCTATGACGCGCTCGACAGCGATTTGCGCGATGCGCTTGACCTCGCTGCGCAGCGGATCGGCGCCTATCACGAGGCGCAATTGCCCGAAAACCGTGATTATCGCGACGCTGATGGCGTAAGGCTGGGCGCGATCTGGCGTCCGGTGGACGCGGCTGGGCTCTACGTGCCCGGCGGACGGGCGGCCTATCCATCTTCGCTGTTGATGAATGCCATTCCGGCCCGCGTTGCCGGGGTGGAGCGTTTGGTGGTGGTCACCCCGACGCCCAAGGGCAATTCGAACCCGCTGGTTCTGGCGGCGGCGCATATTGCCGGGGTTGATGAAATCTGGCGCATTGGCGGCGCACAGGCCGTGGGCGCGCTTGCCTATGGCACCGACAAAATCGCCCCGGTCGATGTCATCACTGGCCCGGGCAACGCCTATGTCGCGGAGGCCAAGCGCCAACTCTATGGCGTTGTCGGGATCGACATGGTCGCCGGACCCAGCGAAATTCTGGTGGTGGCCGATGGCAAGAACGATCCCGACTGGATCGCCGCCGATTTGCTGAGCCAAGCCGAACACGACCCGACCTCGCAATCGATCCTGATCACCGATGATAAGGTGTTCGCCGCAGAGGTAGAGGGCCGCGTCAACGTCCAGATTGACGCGCTGTCCACCGCCACCACGGCGCGCAAAAGCTGGGACGATCACGGTGTGATCATCGTGGTTGATAATATCGCAGAGCAAGCGCCCGCGCTCATCAACCGCCTCGCAGCGGAGCATTTGGAGCTGGCAATCGACAATCCCGAAGCGATGCTTCCAACCATCCGCCATGCCGGCAGCGTGTTTCTGGGCCGGATGACCCCCGAGGCGGTTGGCGATTATGTCGCGGGGCCCAACCATGTGTTGCCAACCGGGCGGCGCGCGCGCTTTTCAAGCGGGCTGTCCGTGCTCGACTTTATGAAGCGGACAAGCTTTATCGGGCTCGATAATGCCGCCATCACCGCCATCGGCCCGGCTGCGGCCGCGCTCGCCCATGCCGAAGGGCTGCCCGCCCATGCCAAATCTGTGGAGCTGCGTCTCAAATGAACACCACCCCCCATTCCCAGGCCCGCTCCCAGGCCCGCTCAACCGCGCGATTGGCGGCGGTCCAAGCGCTCTACCAACAGCAGATGGAAGCCACACCGCTGGCGCAATTGCTTGATGAATTTCATCAACACCGGCTCGGCCGCGAAGTGGATGATGAGGATCATGAAGGCGAAGTGTTCGCTGATGCCGAGGTTGATTTCTTCGATGATCTGGTGCGCGGAGTGGATGCGCGCAGAGACGAAATCGACACCGCTTTGACAGCGCGCCTGTCCGATGGCTGGACGCTGACGCGGCTTGATAAGACCATGCTGCAAATCCTGCGCGCTGGCGCGTATGAATTGATCGCCCGCGCTGATGTGCCGGCTGCGGCTGCGATTAATGAATATGTCGATGTCGCCAAGGCGTTCTTCGATGACCGCGAGGCCAAATTTGTGAACGGCATTCTCGATGCGCTCGCCAAAGAGGTCCGGTCATAAACGAGCGCGACTTCATCGCGGCGCTGCGCCAATTGCCGCTCCATGTGGGCGCGCGCGGGCTCCATGATGATGCGGCGGTGATCGAGATCGGCGAAGAGGCGCTGGTCCTCACCCATGATGCCATGGTTGAAGGCGTGCATTTCCGCCCGGATGCGGACATGGCCGATGTCGCGTGGAAATTGGTGGCGAGCAATCTGTCCGACCTTGCCGCCAAAGGCGCAGAGCCGGTCGGCGCTTTGTTGAGCCACACGCTGAGCGATGATGATGAACGCTTTTTGGGCGGCCTGCATGAGGCGCTGAGCGGGTTTAACCTCGGCCTGCTGGGCGGTGATAGCGTCGCAGGCAAGGGCGAGCGCAGCTTTGGATTGACCGCCATCGGCAAAGCGACCCATGCCCCCGTCCCCTCGCGCAGCNGCGCACAGATCGGTGACGNGCTCTGGGTCACCGGNATTCTGGGCCGCGCNATGCTGGGTTTCGAAGGCGATCCGAATCATCTGGCCGCCTTCAATCGCCCCGCCCCTTTGCTCGGTGAAGGCCGCGCACTGGCACCTTTGGTGACGGCGATGATGGATATATCCGACGGCCTATTGCTCGATGCCTTCCGTCTGGCCGAGGCCAGCGCTTTGTCGCTGACCATTGATAGCGCGGGCGTGCCGGTCGCCGATTCGACCCGGCGCGAGGAATGTTTGCGCTGGGGTGATGATTACCAATTGCTCTTCACCATGCCCGCCGGAACCAGCCCAAACGTGCCCGCGACGCGCATTGGCATGGCCGAGCCGCGCGGATTTGCGCCGCTTTTCCTCGACGGAAACCCGATCATCAACCCCGATGGTTTGGGCTATCAACACGGGTAAAATTGCGCGCAGCCGGCCGCGCGGGCACAAAAACTGACCAAATTGCGCTCAAAACTGGTGATCTTGTGCGTTTGATTGCGCATTGGCGCTTGTCAGCTTGACTCATCTCCCTATGGTCCCCTCCCACGCGTCAATGGGCAAACCCAGGCGCTCCTTCCACGCTTCAGAGGGGATTATTCGTGGACTTAATACTCATATCAATCGGGTTGGGCTTGTTGGCCGTGCTGTACGGCATCTTCACCAGCCGCCAAGTTCTCGGCGCTGATGCCGGGAATGCAAAAATGCAAGAAATCGCCGGCGCTGTTCAAGAGGGCGCGCAGGCTTACCTCAATCGTCAATACACCACGATCGGCATGGTCGGCGTGGTTGCCGCAATTATCGTGGGCGTTGCGCTGGGCATGGTCCCTGCGGTCAGCTTCGTGATCGGTGCGGTTTTGTCTGGTGTGGCAGGCTATATCGGGATGAATATCTCGGTTCGCTCGAATGTGCGCACCGCTGCTGCGGCTGAGAAAGGGCTGCAGGAAGGTCTTACTATCGCTTTCCGCGCGGGCGCCATCACCGGCATGCTGGTCGCGGGCCTGGCTTTGCTGTCGATTGCGGGCCTGTTCTATGTTCTCGTGGGGCCGATGGGTCTGGCGGCGAATGATGACAAAGTGATCTTTGGCCTTGTTGGCCTTGCTTTTGGCGCGTCGTTGATTTCGATCTTTGCGCGTCTGGGCGGCGGTATCTTCACCAAGGCTGCTGACGTGGGCGCCGACCTTGTCGGTAAAGTCGAAGCCAGCATTCCCGAAGATGATCCACGCAACCCCGCCACGATCGCCGACAATGTGGGCGACAATGTGGGCGATTGCGCTGGTATGGCGGCCGACCTGTTTGAAACCTATGTTGTAACCGTCGGGGCGACCATGGTTCTGACCGCTTTGCTGTTCAGCGAGGCGCTTGGCGATCTGTTGCTTCCGCTGATGGCTTTGCCGCTCTTGATTGGTGGCGCGTGCATCGTGACCTCGATCATTGGCACCTATTTTGTCCGTCTGGGCAATGGGACCAATGTGATGGGGGCGATGTATAAAGGGTTCATCGCGACCGCCGTGCTGGCGATCCCGCTGATCTTTTTTGTCACGCAATATGCGCTGGGCACACAGGGCACCGATATGAACACCGTGATCGCGGCTGGACCCAGCGGGGTTGAGTTTACCGGCATGGACCTGTTCTATTGCTCGCTTATCGGCCTTGCCTTGACCGGGATCATCATCTGGATCACCGAATATTACACCGGCACCAATTTCCGCCCGGTGAAATCCATCGCCAAGGCATCGGAAACGGGCCACGGCACCAATGTGATCCAAGGTCTGGCGATCAGCCTTGAATCGACCGCTTTGCCAACCATCGTCATCATCGCAGCGATCATCGGCGCATATCAGCTCGCCGGTCTGATCGGCCTTGCGTTTGGCGCGACCGCAATGCTGGCTTTGGCCGGTATGGTTGTGGCGCTCGATGCCTATGGTCCGGTGACCGACAATGCCGGCGGCATTGCCGAAATGGCCGGGCTTGATGAAAGTGTGCGTGAAAAAACCGACCTGCTCGATGCGGTTGGCAACACCACCAAAGCGGTGACCAAAGGCTATGCGATTGGTTCGGCCGGTCTTGCAGCGCTCGTGCTGTTTGCCGCCTACACCGCTGACCTTCGCCGCTACTTCCCGGATGCAAATGTCGATTTCGGTCTGGAAAACCCATATGTGATCGTCGGGCTGCTGCTCGGCGCGCTGTTGCCGTATCTGTTCGGCGCAATGGGCATGACCGCTGTTGGCCGCGCCGCGGGCGATGTGGTGGTCGATGTGCGTGACCAATTCGCCAAGGATGAGGGCATCATGGCCGGCACCAGCCGTCCTGACTATGCCCGCACTGTGGACCTGGTGACCAAGGCTGCGATCAAGGAAATGATTGTTCCATCGCTGCTTCCGGTGTTGGCGCCGATCGTGACCTATTTCGTGATCCTTTGGATTGCCGGTCAGGACAACGCCTTTGCTGCGCTGGGTGCTTTGTTGCTCGGTGTGATCGTGGGTGGGCTTTTTGTCGCACTCTCGATGACCGCTGGTGGCGGTGCTTGGGATAATGCCAAGAAATACATCGAAGACGGCAATCACGGCGGCAAGGGCTCCGAAGCTCACAAAGCCGCGGTGACCGGTGACACGGTGGGTGATCCCTACAAGGACACAGCCGGTCCGGCGGTGAACCCGATGATCAAGATCACCAATATCGTCGCGCTGTTGCTGCTGGCAGCTTTGGCGCACTAATACAGGCTTTTTGAGCCAAAGATTGGCCCCGTCCGGAGATGATCCGGGCGGGGCTTTTTGGTTGAGCCGCGCTGATCAGGCGATGCGGCAAATGGCAAGCGTGCCGCCTTTCTATCCCGCCCAACCTGCCCCCAATGGCCAAGCAAACTTGGTCAAAAACCTTTGTTAAGAGAAATCACCTAAAACCCTGCGCACGCGCGGCGGGCACAGCACGCACAGGCTAAACCAATGACGCTATGGGGGGACAGGCAATGGATATGACCGACACGCCGGCAATCCCCGGCCCAAAGCCGCGGCCTCGCGCCACAACCGGCCACGTGGCGGGCGGATCTGCGACCACCCGCATCCTGCGCGGCGCCGAGCGCACTGATCCTGCCTTCCTCATCGCATGGCAAAAATTGGTGGAAGGCGCAGCCGAACCCAATCCGTTTTTCGAACCGTGGTTCCTGACCGCTTCGCTCAACCACCTCGATCCAAACAATACACACACTTTGCTGACGCACTGGTCACAAGAACAGCTGACCGGGTTGATGCCCTTGGCGCAGCCCACGAGGTATTACGGCTACCCGATGCCGCACCTTGCGACATGGCTTCATACCAACGCATTTTGCGGCGTCCCTTTGGTGCGGTCGGGATACGAACAGCAATTCTGGCGCGACGCCTTGCATCACCTAGATCGCAACTCGCGGCGGGCCTTGTTTTTGCACTGCGCCCAATTGCCCGCTGACGGTCCGGTCAACCGCGCGCTCGATACAGTTCTGGCGCGGACCAAGCGCCGCGCAGTGACCGTCGATACAGCGCAGCGCGCCATGTTGTCATCGCAGCTTTCCCCCCAGGAATACCTCAAGCAAAATCTCAGCTCAAAACGGCGCAAGGAATTGCGTCGCCAGCGCAAACGCTTGGAAGAGGCAGGTGCGCTGAGCTTTGAACGCTGCGATGATGGCAGCGGTATCGATCAATGGATCGCCGACTTTCTGGCGCTGGAGGCCTCAGGGTGGAAAGGGGACGCCCGCTCAGCGCTGGGCTGCGATGCGCGAACCCAGGCCTTTTTCACCCATGCCTTGAATAGGGCTGCCAGATTTGGGCGGCTGGAACGGCTGACTCTCAGGCTGGATGGCACACCGATTGCAATGCTGGCCAATTTTCTCGCCCCGCCGGGCCTGTTCGGGTTCAAAACCGCGTTCGATGAACGCTATGCGCGGTTTTCCCCGGGCCTGTTGTTGCAGTTGGAAAATCTCGATCTGCTCACCCGTCCGGGCATTGATTGGGCGGATAGCTGCGCTGTCCAAGGGCATTCCATGATCGAGCGGATCTGGTCAGAGAAACGCCGCGTGATCAGCCGCAATATCGCGCTTGGCGGCCCGATTGCCCGCGCCGGCTTTCGGCTGCTGTCTGCTTATGAAACCCGGGCGGGCTCCGGATCGTGAACGCGCCCATCGCATCATGGTCGGCCCGCCCTGCCGATGCCCACCGCGTATTCGGCGACGAGGCGCGCATTAAGTTTGGCCGGAATTATCCCGAGACGCCGCACAAATTGCGCCACACTTTGACCGATCATCCATTGCTCACGCTCGATGCCCTGGCTGATCTGGCGCAAACAATGGCGAGTGACAGTGTCGAATATAATCGCGGCGATGTGCCGATTGGTGTCGATGGCAAGCCGGGTCAAACCGGGCTTTCGATTGCTCAAACCATCCGCATGATCGCCAAATCCAACAGTTGGGCGGTGCTCAAAAATGTCGAGCAAGCGCCCGCCTATCGGGCGTTGCTAAACGATCTGCTGGGCGAAATCCGCGCGCAAATCGAGAGCCGCACCGGCGAAATGCTGACCCCGCAAGGGTTTATCTTCATCTCCAGCCCCAACGCCGTCACGCCTTACCATTTTGACCCGGAACACAATATCTTGCTGCAGGTTCGCGGGACCAAGACAATGACCCAATTCCCCGCTGGTGATGCGCGATGTGCGCCTGACGAAGTGCATGAAAGCTATCATGCCGGCGGTCCGCGCGAACTTTGCTGGGATGAGGCCTTTATGGACCGGGCAAAAAGCTATGATCTGGACGGGGGCGATGCGGTTTATGTGCCGGTGATGGCCCCGCATTTCGTGCGCAATGGCCCGGCCAGCTCGGTCTCTTTGTCGATCACGTGGCGGTCGAGTTGGAGCTATGCCGAGAGCGATGCGCGCGGGCTCAACCATTGGCTGCGTGCACGCGGTTTTGCGCCCACTGCGCCGCGCCGTTGGCCGCACAATAACCGCGCCAAAGCCTACGCTTTCCGGGCGCTTAGACGCCTTGGCATAACCGGTTGAGCACATTTACAGGCAGTGCATCCGATTGACACAGCCCCGCGCGCTGCGCATGGCGATGCGCTATGACTGATACGCCCGACACACCGCCAATTGATCCCCAACGCCTTGTCGATGGGCTGGTGCGCCTGCTCACTGTCGAAAAGCGCGCATCGGACATCTATGCCGGCCAACCGCAAAAGGGGGGCGTTGGCCGGGTGTTTGGCGGGCAAGTGATTGCCCAGGCCCTGCAAGCGGCCCAAGCCTCAATCCCCGAAACCAAGGTCGCCCATTCGCTGCATGCCTATTTCCTGCGCGGTGGTCGCGAAGGCACGCCGATCGAATACCGGATCGAACGCGATTTTGACGGACGCAGCTTTTCCAACCGGCGGGTGGTCGCAAGCCAGGAAAACGAGGATGGCTCATCAAGCCCGATCCTCAATCTGACCGCCAGTTTTCAGGTCCCCGAAGAGGGGTTGGAACACGACGCATCGCCCATGCCCGACGCCGCGGACCCCGAAACGCTCAAATCCGACATGGATATGCGCCGGGCGATGGCCGACAAAATGGGTGATCGCCTCAACCCAGCCCAGCGCGCCTTGATGTTGCGCCCGCGCCCGATTGAAATGCGCACGCTCGACAAGCTGCATTGGATGAATGCAGAGCCCAAAGCGCCGCAAGCCCATAGCTGGTTTCGCACGGTGGCCCCTTTGCCAGATGATCCCGCTTTGCACCGCGCGATGATCGCTTATGCCAGCGATTACACTCTGCTTGGCACAAGCGCGCTGCCGCATGGCCTGTCGTGGATGCGCGGCGAATTGGTCGGGGCGAGCCTAGATCACGCTTTGTGGTTTCACCGCGAAGCGCGCGCTGATGAATGGCTGCTCTATGCCACTGATGCGCCGTGGTCGGGCGGTGGCCGCGGGTTCAATCGCGGGCGCATTTTCAACCAGCAAGGCGAATTGGTCGCCAGCGTCGCCCAAGAAGGGATGATGCGGCGGCGCAAACGCTCCAGCTGAGCGCGGCGGGGCGCAAACGCGCCAAATCGCCACCGCATGATTGCGTGATTGCAAGAAAACAGGGAACCAAGCGGCCCTCTCGCAATTTATCTTACATAGCTGCCTTGTGCCGGTTTTTAGGCATTGGGGCGGTTGGAGAAGAGATAAAGGAACAGAGTGTGTTATCGCTCATCTATGTGAGTGTCGCTGACACCGACATCACGCAGAAAATGGTTGAAGCGCTCGCCATCCACTCGGCGAGGAACAATGCCGATCACGATGTGACCGGTCTTTTGGCCTATGACACGCGGCGTTTTATGCAATTGCTGGAGGGCGACGAGGATATCGTCCTTGCCATTATGCGCGCAATCGAAGCCGATAGCCGCCACACCAATGTCAGCTATCTGCGGCGCGAACATCGCGCGCACCGCGAATGCCCGAGCTGGTCGATGCAATCGCTGATCGTGCCGGGCACCGGGATCGGTTCGGCTGATGTCTTTGCCCATTCTTTGCCCGATCAAATGGA
>JABSPI010000053.1 GCA_013214365.1 Erythrobacter sp. | reverse complement strand
GACGGATCAAACCGCGTGAACTGAATATCCGACCACGTCATGTAGAAGGCCGCGCCATTGAAACGCACCCGGCCATCAGCCAGCGTCGATTTCCAACCGAACTCGTAATTGTCAACGAGGTCGGGCGCGTAAACCGGCGGGATATTGGGCGTCGATACGCGGTTGGGACCACCGGGTCTGAAGCCTTGCGAGAAGGTCAGATAGGTGAGGATGTCATCGGACAATTCATAGCTGAGATTGCCCTTGAACAGGCTGCGCTTGTCCTTGGCGCGCACATCCACGCCCGGATTGGCGGAGAACACCGTTCCGACATTTCCGTTCAGAGACACTGTCGTCTCATTATAGCGATAACCAAAGGTCGCAGTCAGCGCCTCGGTCAGGTCATATTCGACCTCACCAAAGACCGCCAATTGCTTCTCCAACCGGGTCTGGTCGGTGACAAAATAGCTGTCATCGGGGGTTCCGGGTGAGAAGGAGATCGCAAAGCCAGGTTTGATCGCCGGAATGCGGTAAGCGAACAGGAAGTCGAGCTCCTGGCGATCATAAAAACCGCCAAACAGGAAACGGAAACGCGAATTGGCATCGCTCAAAATGCGCGCCTCATGCGTTTGCCGCTTGAGCTGACCGGTCTGCTCGAACTGGATCCGTGGATCGTTACAATTGGTGAACTCGGTCGCGTAGGTGACGTAAGAATAGGCGTAATCGCAGGTGTAATAATCGATGTAAGAGGAATATTCCGCATATTCGGAATAGTCATTCACATAGCTCGTATCGCGGTCGAGGAATGACCCCGAATAGGAGAAATCCAGCCCGCCGATCTTGCCTTCGACCGTGCCGCTCAATTGCAGGAATTCATCGCGGTAGGAATCCGAGAAGAACCGTTCCACCTCAAGATCGCCGACATTTTCAGGATCATGGTCGAACACACCTTGGGTGCGCTGATCCTGGTAATTGGCCTTGAGAGTGGCGGTCCAATTGTCGCTCAAATCAATGCCGAGCGCGGCGCGCGCACCCGTTTTCTTCTCGGTGTTGAAATCTTCTTCAACGAAGGGCGCATTGTCGACCACCTGACCTTGGCGCGTGAACGTCTTGGTCGCCGCAACATTGTCGATATAGCCGCCATTTTCGACCTGCCAGCCCACCAGGCGCAGCGCGATCCCTTCGGCCAATGGCACATTGGCAAAGGCTTCGATCGAATAGCTTTCCCCGCCAAAACGGGTCGTGCTGCCCGACACATCCATGCCGGCTTCGAAAGCCGAAGGATCAGGGGCATTGGTGACGATCCGCAATGTGCCGGTCTGCGAGCTGGCGCCGAACAGGGTACTTTGCGGGCCAGACAGCGCCTCAACCCGGGCAACGTCATAGACCTGAATGTCCAAATTGCCGCCAATCGTGGTGACAGGCTGCTCGTCGAGATAGATCGCAGCGCTCGGCGCGGTGCCCGACGGGTTGCCATTGCCGCCATCGGACAGGCCGCGGAAAAATACCTCATTGCGGCCCGGGCCCAGGCTTTGGAAACTGACCGCAGGCAGGGCTTGAACGTAACCTTCGAACCCTTGGATATTCAGCTCATCGAGACTTTCCTGACCCAAAACGTTGATCGAGACGGGCACGTCTTGCAGATCTTCGGCGCGCTTGGTTGCGGTGACGATGATGACATTGTCGGCAACAGCTTGATTGGCGGCTTCTGCGTCCTGCGCCAGTGCAGCTTGCGAGGCGCAAAGACTGCCCGCGCACAAGGCCAGAGCCGATGTATGTTTGAGTGCCGCGCGCAGCGAAGCGCGACGCGTCTGGGTTCCTGCTTCCAGTTGAAGGCTGGACGTCATTATCTTCTCTCCCCCGAGAATGATCGTTTTATAGTGGTTGCATGATGGAGGCCCGCTGCGCGAGGGGCAAAAGATGATTGATCATCTATGCATGAGAAAAATTCATGCAGGAGATCCAAAACACCCAAAATATCGCGCTATCACGGGGTAAAAACCCGGTTTTAGGTGAGTTTTGTTTACGCTCGATATGTGTCCACAAGGTCACCCAAAACCGCTTTAAGCGGGTCCAGATGGCTCTCGAAATTGCGCCAGCGGCCAACGCCCTTGCTGTTGATGGGCTGGCGAACCTGCTCCGAACTGGCGGTTTTGACGGCGCGCTCGGTTTTGTGAAATTGCAGGCATTGCGCCTCGAATGGCAGGTCGCAAAAATCGAGAATACGGCGGATATTGGCCTCGGGCTCGGCAATCAGATCCTCGTTGATCACCCGCAGCACCTTGCCCGGCAAAACCGCGTCCCAATGCCGCATCAGATCGACATAATCGGCATAATAACGCCCCACTTCGCTGAGCGAATAGGTGAAATTCTGGCCGCGAGCGAAAAGCTGTTTGTAGCCCGACACACAGCAATCCATCGGGTTGCGCCGGGCATCGATAATCTTGGCCTTAGGCAAGATTTGATGGATCAGGCCAATATGGCCGAAATTGTTTGGCATTTTATCGATAAAGCGCGCCGCTGAGCCGCGATGAATGCGGGTGCGATCAAGGTATTCCTCGCCCAATTCGGTCAGGTCGGAAGGCGACAAATCAGCCAGGATGGCGGGGTAATTGGTCGGATCGGTGTCTTTCTTTTTGCCCGATAAACGCCGCGCAATTGCAATAATATCGGGCAATTCCTGCGTCCCGTCGACTTGCGAATGGCTGGCGAGGATCTGCTCGATCAGGGTCGAGCCTGCGCGCGGCAGGCCGACGATAAAGATCGGCTCGTCGCTCTGGCTGCCGCCCTCTTGATGCGCTGCGAAATATTCTCGTGTGAAGAAGGCTTTGTGGCGCTGTGTCTCTTCGTGCTTGGCATCCGCATCATAGGATATCAGCCGCCGCCGGACGGTGTTGCCACGGCGGTAATGGGTGAAGGCGTCTTCGTGCTCGCCGCGATCCTCATAGGCTTTGCCCAAAGCAAAGCTGAGATGGAAAAAATCCTCGCGCCCGATGCTGGGCGAGCGCGCCGCCTGCAGCATCTGGTCGATCATGTCCTCGCTGAAGCGGTAGGTTTTGAGATTGGCAAGGCTCCAATAGGCATCGCCCAAAGTCGGCTCGCACTCGGCCGCTTTGATATAGGCCGCAATCGCCTCTTCCTGCGCGCCAACGGTTTTGAGCGTGTGGCCAAGGCTCATATGGATACGCGCGCTGTCGGGCCGCATTTGCGCCAGCCGGCGAAAATATGTCAGCCCCTCTTCATAGCGCCCCGTTTGCGAATAAATATTGGCGCGCAGCAGCAGCGTGCCCGGATTGTTCGCATCATCCGCCTCGAGCAAATCGAGCTGTTCGAGCGCGGCTTCATATTTCTGTTTCTTGAACAATGCATTGGCGAGATGGCCGCGTGCCTGGCGAAAATCAGGGGCCAGTTCGAGGCACCGCCGCAGTAATTTTTCCGCATCACCAAACGCGCCCAGCCGCACACCGATATCGCCCAAGAGGCACATCGCATTCACGTTGAGCGGATCTTGCTGGAGCACTTCGCGGCAAATCGGTTCGGCTTTGCCCAAAGCGCCGCTTTCCACAAAGCGGGCCGCTTTACTCAGCATTTGTGCGTGATCAGGCCCTACCGAAACAACCACTCACCCAACCCTTCCATAATGCGGTGCGACACCAGATCGCGCCAATGTAGGTTGAATATGATTCATATGTCTATACCGTCACGTCCAAGATTTCAGGTGACAGACAAGGCGCCCCTTTGGTTCAGAAACTTCCCCCGTTAAATGCTCTGCGCTCATTCGAGGCGGCGGCGCGGCTGGGATCTTTCAAAAAGGCGGCCGAAGAACTCAACGTCTCGCAATCGGCCATTTCGCACCAGATCAAACTGCTCGAAGATGTGCTGGGCCTTGCTCTATTTGTGCGGCGCCCGCGCCGGGTTGAGCTGACCGAGGCGGGCCAAACTTACCGCGAGGCGGTGAGCGAAGCGTTTGAAAAACTGATCGAAGGCACGCGTCTATTGCTGCGCTCGGAAGGGGATGATGTGCTCACCATCCAAACCTATTCCACCTTCGCAATTCGCTGGCTGGTTCCCAAGCTCGACAGCTTTTATCGCAAACATCCCGACATTGAAGTGCGCTTGATCACATCGCAGTGGGACGTCGATTTTGTTAGGGGAGACATAGACTTAGCGATTGTGATCGGCGAATCCGACAACAAGAACCTGCATTACGAATATCTCTTTAGCCCCCTGCTCTTCCCCGTATGCAGCCCGTCGCTTTTGTCCAAAGATGTGCAGCTGAAACAGCCGCAGGATCTGGCCGAACACACCATCTTGCAGGTCTATCCATCCGAAGAGGATTGGGCGCTGTGGCTCAAAAAAACCGGGGTCGAAGGGGTCGATCCCAATTCCGGCCTCAGCTTTGACAGTTATGACCATGCGCTCAAAACCGCGGTGCGCGGGCTGGGCGTGGCGCTGGCCATGCACCCTTATGTCAGCGAAGATTTGTCGAGCGGGTCGCTGATCCACCTGTTCCCTGATCAGGTTATTGAGGCGCCGGGGAATTGGAATTTGGTCTATCCCGCATCGCGCAGCGAGGTGAGCAAGATCGCGCATTTTACCACTTGGGTGCGCGAAGAAATTGAAAATGACAGCGAATTGAGTCGCTACCGAAAGCGGGCCGCAAGCATTCCTGCGTGAGAAATTTTCAACCAGAGATGTCGATTCCTCGCTTGCCGGTTGAATAAAATTCGTGTGCGATGATGGCGGAGACAGACGGGCAGAGGCAGGGTTACTATGCGCCATTTGGCGATCGCATTGACATTGGCGGGTGCTGCGCTGGGCGGGTGTTCGGCCAAGGCGCCTGAAAATTCGCAATTGGACAGCATCATCTGGCCCATGGGCGATGCCAATGTCACCGGTCTGATCAATGGGGACGGCATCGCGCAATTTCGCGGCATCGCCTATGCCAAAGCTCCGGTCGGCGATTTGCGCTGGAAGGCGCCCGTTGCACTTGATCGCCCGAACGGCGAAATCGACGCCACGCGGTTTGGCGCGGCCTGTCCGCAAGGGCAGGGAAACCCGAATTGGTATCGCAGCGTTGCCCAAGGGTTTGGCGCGCAGACAGCCGATATCCCCGATCTTGAGAATATTTCGGAAGATTGCCTCACGCTCAACATTTGGGCGGACCAAGATGTCGAGACACAAAAACCGGTCATGGTCTGGATCCATGGCGGGTCCAATGTGAACGGATTTTCGCACGAGCCCAATTATCTCGGCGACAAACTGGCCGCCAAGGGCGTGGTTGTGGTCAGCTTGAATTATCGCATGGGCGCGCTGGGGTTTTTGCCGCATCCATTGCTTGACCAACAAGATACAAGCGGCGTGTCGGGCTATTATGGCCTTGCCGATCAGGTCGCAGCACTCACCTGGGTGCAGGACAATATCGCTGCATTTGGCGGCGACCCGGACAATGTGACCGTGTTTGGCGAATCCGCAGGGGGCGGCAATATTTCGGCCCTGCTGCGCATGCCTTCGGCCACGGGTCTGTTCCACCGCGCCGCGATCCAGAGCGGGGCTTTGGCCCCCTATGACGCGATTGCCTATGACACCGCGCAGGCCGCAGGCGAGAAGCTGTTCACCGATTTGGGGGCTTCAACTCTGGATGAGATGCGCGCGCTTGATTGGGCCACGATTGTTGAACGCACGCCCGATGCCCTGCCCGATTATTATTTCGGGCCGGTCGCAGATGGAGCGACATTGCCAGGCGCACAGATCGTCAATCCGGTGCCCTTGTTGATCGGCGCGAATGCCGATGAGATGCTGATGTATCTCGATGCGGATGATCCGACCCCGTTTGAAACCGCCGCCACTTCTTACGCGCAAGGCGATGGGGCGAAACGCGCCGCGCTGGAGGCATTTTTTGCAGGCACCGCGGATGCAGGCACTGCGGATGCAGGAGAAAATAACGGCGATGCTTTGATGCGGGCCAATAAAATGTCGAGCGCGGCGGAATTCTTCTGCCCGGCGCTCTCGCTCGCTATGCGCGCGGATGAGGCCGGGGCTCCGGTGTTCTTTTATTATTTCACCCGCACCCGCCCCGATGGGAATATGCTGGGCGCCTATCATGGCGCTGAAATCCCTTATGTCTTTGACACGGCCGATGATTGGCTGCCGCACGATGAAACCGACACCCAATTGACCAAAATCATGCAGGATTACTGGATCAATTTCGCCCGCACCGGCACCCCCAACGGTCCCGATGAGGCGGAGGCTCCCGCATGGCTGGCCTTGAACGGGGCCGAAATCAACGTGCAAGAATTGGGTGCGGCAATTGGCCCCACCCTCGACCATCCGGCGGGTGCATGCTCGCTCTTCAACTCTTCCAATTAGGACCGCATCCACCGTGAAACAGCATGGCATAGACCCGCTTATCTTCTTTTCCGCCTTGCTGATCGTGGTGCTGGTGTGCGTGCCCATCATGATCTGGCCTGATGCATCGGGCGATGCGATCACCGCGCTTTATGGAGAGATTTCGGGCCGGTTCGGCCTGTTTTACCAATGGACGGTGATCGGGATTGTCGCATTGCTGGGCTGGATCGCCTTTGGCCGGCATGGCGATATCAAATTGGGCGATGCCGATGAAAGCCCGCAATTTTCCACCTTCAGCTGGGTCTCCATGCTGTTTTGCGCCGGGGTTGGCGCTGGCCTTGTCTATTGGGCGACGATTGAATGGGTGCCCTATGCCAACAGCCCGCCTTTCGGGGTGGAGCCCAATAGCAATGAAGCGCTGCGCTGGGCGACCGCTTATGGCCTGTTCCATTGGGGCATCATCGCGTGGGGCATATATGCCCTTCCCACGGTTGCGATTGCCTATGCCTTTTACATCGAGAAGGTTGATTTCCTCAGGCTTTCGACCGCCTGCCACACATTTTTAGGCCCCAAGGGCGCGAACAGCCTGCTGGCGCGGGTGATTGACAGCTTCTTCATGCTGGCGCTGATTGCGGGGGCTGGCACGTCGATGGGGCTGGCCGTGCCGATGATCTCGGCGAACCTGGCTGATGCAATCGGGTTGGAACGCTCGTTCGGGCTCGATGCCTCGGTCGTGATCGCCAGTGTTGCGCTGTTTGCCTTCACCGTTTTTGTCGGCATCGAGAAGGGAATACAGCGCCTCGCCGACCTCAACGTCCTTGCCGCTTTGCTTTTCCTTGTCTTCGTGCTGATCGCGGGTCCGACCCTGTTCATTTTGCAGATGGGCACTGAAAGCATTGGCTTCATGCTGCAAAACACGCTGGTCATGCTGACCTATACCGACCCGATCACACAATCGGGCTTTGTTGAGGATTGGACCATTTTCTATTGGGCGTGGTGGATCGCCTTTGGCCCGTTTGTCGGCATTTTTGTCGCGCGCATCTCGCGCGGGCGCACCTTGCGCGAGCTGATTTTGTACATGGCAGCTTTTGGGTCGCTGGGCGCGTGGGTGTTTTACATCGTGATGGGCAATTATGCGCTTTTCCTNGACCTCAATGATATCGTGCCGGTGCGCGACATCTACGCAGAGATCGACGCAGCGCAGGCCATTTCGGCAACGGTTGGATCCTTGCCGCTGGGCGCGCTGGCGCAGATTTGCTTTGCCGTGATCAGCATCATTTTCATCGCCACCACCTACAATTCGGCCGCCTATGCGCTGGCCTCGTCCGCCTCGGTGCATATGGAGGCCGGCAAGGACCCGAACAAATGGCACCGTTTGTTCTGGGCATTGATCCTTGGCCTCTTGCCCTTGTGCCTGATGTTGGCCGGCGGAACGCGGGTGGCGATGTCGGCGGTGTTGGTGGCCTCGATGCCATTGCTGGCGATTGCGATCTTGATGTGCTGCAATTTGGTACGTTCACTCAAACGCCATGAACATGGTGCGCAATGAACAGCGCCGATGATCGCATCCAGCGCCCATCTGAAGTGATCATGTAAGGTGCAACTCTCGGCCGAGGAGCACGCCGATCTGGCCGGTGCCAATGGCTTGGCCGTGCAATGGGCGATGGACGTGTTGGTCACGGCGGCAAAGGTGTTCGATGCGCCCGCGCTTGTGCCGATATCGCAGGCNCATCTGGTCGGAGCGTATTTTTCCGGCGCAGCCAATATCGCTCTGCTCGATAAGCTGCTGTCCCAAGGGGCCAAAGTGCGCGTGCCCACCACGCTCAATGCCAGCTCTGCTGATCTCAGCCCGAGTGCACCGCGCTGCTACGCCGCCAAGGAGGCGCCCGAGGCGCAGGCGGTTGTTGGCCGGTTGGTGAAAATGGGATGCCGGGCCAGTTTGACCTGCGCGCCCTATTTCCTGCCCTCGCGCCCGAAAATGGGCGAGATTGTGGCATGGGCCGAGTCCAATGCAGTGCTCTATGCCAATTCGGTTCTGGGGGCGCGCTCGCTCAAATCGCCGCAATTCTTCGATCTGGCCTGCGCGCTGACCGGCAAGACGATCAAAACCGGCGCGATATGCGATGCGGGGCGCCGCCCCCAGATCCATGTGGATGCCAGCGCGGTTTCGCGGCATTGGTTTGAAGATGAGCTGGGCCACCAATTGGTCGGCTTTGCAGTGGGCGAGATCGCCGCCGAGCGCGTGCCATTGATCACCGGCCTGCCCCCGCGCAATCGCCGGTCTGCGCATCTAGACATGTCTGCCATGCAAGGGCTCTGCGCCAGCGCCGGCGTGTCGGGCGCGATGGCGCTGCTTCATGCAGACGGGCTCACGCCCGAGGCGCATTTGCACAAAGCGGACCAAAAGCGGCTTGAACGATACGATCTGCGCGATGAAACCCTTGACCAGATCAGGGGTAGATGGCCCGCACGGACCGGGGCAAAAGTGGGCGCAATGTGCCTTGGCGCGCCGCATTTGGGAGCTGAGCAGGTTTTGGCTCTCAACGAAATTGTGGCCGCGGCCCGCACCCCGCTCACCATCCCGGCCTATATCTCGCTCAGCCGCGCCATTGCCGCCGATCCGGCGGTCGATGCCGCGCTCGAACAGCTCAAGGCGAAAGGCGTGCGCATCGTGCACGACACCTGCACCTATTATGGATCGCTGCTGGGCGATGTGGACGGGGTGGTTGCAACCAATTCGCTCAAATGGGCGGCCTATGGCCGGGCCAATCTGGGCGTGCAGCCGGCATTGATGGCCATGCCCCAATGCGTCGCGGCCGCGATCACGGGCCATGTGCCCGCCCACCCCGTATACGGTGACCGGCATGGCCGTGATTGAATTTCAATCGATCATCGGCGGCGATGCACAGGGGGAATTTATGGTTCTCACCCACCCGCTCAGCTTTTGGGGCGGAACCGATGCTACGGGCGTGATTGTCGATCCGCACCATCCGGCTTGCGGCCAATCCATCGCGGGCGCGGTGATCGCCATGCCGCCCGCCAAAGGCAGCACGGCGGGCCCGGGCGCTCTGGTCGAGCTGTTGGTCAATTGCGCCGGTCCCAATGCCATCTTGCTCAGCGAACCCGACATGGTCGCGGTGGTCGCATCCAAAGTGGCCGCGGCGATTGGCGCGCGTCCCATTCCGGTCGGGATATTGACCCCCGGCGCGTGGGAATGCGCGCTCGAGGCGAGCACGCGCGCGACCACGCCGCTCTTGGCGCGCATTGAGGGCAATCGCTGCCGGTTTTAGTGCCCGCCCACACCCCTCACAC
>JABSPI010000052.1 GCA_013214365.1 Erythrobacter sp. | reverse complement strand
TTGCCCGGCCACAAATAGCGTTTGGTGATCATGCGTTCAAAAGCGGTGAGCATAGGCGGGGTCGGATACCTGAAAACGTGCGAAACTGAGCTAGGCGATAGGCTCTAGGGGGCATTGGCTTGCTCTACAATGAAGAACCATGCGTGACCTGTGTGTAAGCGCGCCATTGGCCGCGGGGCGCCATCCCACCGGGCGGGAGGCTAGAGGGGGATCAAAGCGGGCTATCGCGGGCATTTATGCGCCGCACCCTCAAAAAGACGGGGGGCGCATGGTCATGAAACCTTGTAATTGGAACGTAACATCGCCATTGAGCGCTCAAATTTCTCACAGGGATTAAACGGGCACGTCCATGAGCAATTCTTCCAATAATTACGCGCTGGAAGACGACAAGCTGCAAGAGGAATGCGGCATTTTCGGAATGATCGGCGAACCCGATGCGGCCAATTTTGTCGCGCTGGGCCTGCATGCATTGCAACATCGCGGGCAAGAAGCGGGCGGGATCGTCTCGTTCGATCAGGAGGCCGGTTTCCAGTCGGCCCGCAAATTTGGCTATGTCCGCGACAATTTCACCCGCGCCAGCGTGATGGCGCATTTGCCCGGACCCTTGGCGATTGGCCATGTGCGCTATTCCACCGCCGGGTCCAAGGGCAACACCGCAATCCGCGACGTACAACCCTTCTTTGGCGAATTTTCCATGGGCGGCGCGGCAATCGCGCATAATGGCAACCTCACCAATGCCAAGGCGCTGCGCCGTGATCTGGTGGAACGCGGGGCGATTTTCCAAAGCTCATCCGACAGCGAATGCATCATCCACCTGATGGCGCGCAGTTTTGGCAAGACCATCCCCGACCGGATGAAAGACGCGCTGCGCCAGGTCGAAGGGGCGTTCTCGATTGTCGCAATGACCCGTTCGAAATTGATCGGTGTGCGCGATCCTCTGGGGATCAGGCCGCTGGTCATGGGCAAGCTTAACGATGCCTATGTGCTGTCCTCGGAAACCTGTGGGCTGGACATTATCGGGGCCAAGTTCGAGCGCGAGATTGAACCGGGCGAAATGGTGGTGATCTCCAAAGGCAAGGTTACCAGCCACCGCCCGTTCGAACCGATGCGTCCGCGCCCGTGCATTTTCGAATATGTCTATTTCAGCCGCCCCGATTCGATCATTGGCGGGCGCTCTGTCTACGAAGTGCGCCGTGAAATCGGGCGCCAGCTCGCGATTGAGGCGCCGGTGGAGGCCGATATGGTCTGCGCCGTCCCCGACAGCGGCACGCCCGCAGCGATCGGCTTCGCCCAACAATCGGGCATTCCGTTTGAAATGGGGATTGTGCGCAATCAATATGTCGGGCGCACCTTTATCGAACCCACCGCGCAAATCCGCGATATGGGCGTGCGGCTCAAACTCAATGTCAATCGCTCTTTGATGCAGGGCAAGCGGGTGGTTCTGGTCGATGACAGCGTCGTGCGCGGCACCACATCGCGCAAGATCAAGGATATGGTGCTCGAAGCGGGCGCCAAAGAGGTCCATTTCCGCGTTGCCAGCCCGCCCACCATGTGGCCCGATTTCTACGGCGTCGACATGCCGACCCGCGGCGAATTGCTG
Organism: Erythrobacter sp.; assembly: GCA_013214365.1. Lineage (GTDB taxonomy): Bacteria > Pseudomonadota > Alphaproteobacteria > Sphingomonadales > Sphingomonadaceae > Erythrobacter. Next base: position 16,597 of record JABSPI010000052.1, on the reverse strand, counting down.
GCCGCGCAAATGTCAGAAGAGGAAATGCGCGCATTTGTCGGGGTCGAAAGCCTCAAATTCATCTCGATCGACGGCCTCTACCGCGCAGTGGGCGAGGAAAACGGGCGCAATCCCTCCGATCCCAAATATCACGATGCGGTGTTCACCGGCGATTATCCCACCCCATTGACCGACGAAGAGATCGCACGGGCCGAAGCGGCGCAATTGTCGCTGGAAATCGACAGCGAGAACGGGTGATCCATGACTGATAAACCTCTTGCAGGGCGCACCGCGCTCGTCACCGGCGCGAGCCAGGGTATTGGCGCGGCCAGCGCCGTGGCTTTGGCCGAGGCGGGCGCACATGTCATTTTGGTGGCGCGCCGGGTCAAGGCATTGGAAGCGGTCGAGGATCAAATCCACGCCGCCGGTGGCACCTCCACCATTGCCCCGATTGACCTGACTGAACACGATGCAATCTCACGCCTTGCAGGCGCCATTGCGGGACGCTGGAATTCGCTCGATATCCTCGTGATTTCAGCAGCCTACCTGCCGGAGCTCACACCGCTTTCGCAGATTGACCCGAAACAGTTCAACACCGCTATCATGACCAATATCGTCGCCACACAGGCGCTTTTGGCGGCGTTTGACCCGCTGCTGCGCAAGGCCGAGGCGGGCCGGATCATTGGCCTCACCTCCAGCGTGGGCGCCGCGCCGCGTTCGTTCTGGGGCGCGTATGGCTCGACCAAAGCGGCGTTTGACAACCTGCTGGAAACCTATGCCAGCGAGGTAGAAAAGCTCAGCCCGTTGCGCGTGGCGATTGTCGATCCGGGCGCGACCCGCACTGCGATGCGCGCGCGCGCTTATCCCGGCGAAAAACCCGAAAGCGTCAAACCACCCAAAGTGGTCGCGGCGCGCATTGTCGAATTGCTCGATCATGATTTCCCCACCGGGCACCGCGAACGGGTTGATTAACCACAGAAGCGAAAATCACGTGGCGCGGTGGGGCGTTTAGCGCCGCCTTCCCTCCTGCGCCTGCGCTGCCAAGAGGGTTAACGGGCACCTCGCAAAATGTCCTTATGCTTGCGCCGCTTCAGCGCAAGGGCATGAGTCGTCCTTGTACCACCTATGACGGGCTGAAATTTTAGCCGTGTTTACCGCTTCGTTAACCTTCCTATGCAATGAAGTGGCAATCGTGATTGGTGATACCCGGATCAACCGAATTCACCGGCACAGAGACCACTTGCTGTTTGAAGAAGGTTGCGAAAGCAATGCCGAGCGACAATATCCGTTACCATAAAGCCGCGCAGGAAGATCGCTGTTCTCCGCGCACCCGTTTGACCATCCCGGCCACGTTGCGGGCATCGGGCGGACGTGCATTCCAAACGGTGGTTCATGATTTGTCGATTTCGGGCTTTAGCGCGGCATCGATCAACCGCATGCACGAGGAACAAATGTGCTGGTTGACCCTGCCCGGGCTCGAATCGCTCCAGGCCGAAGTGGTTTGGTGGGACAATTGCATTGTCGGCTGCGCCTTTGGCGATTTGCTGAGCCCGATCGTGCATGACAATATCCTGCAACGTTACAGCAATACCGGGGTCTATCGCCCAATGGCGTAAGGCACGCGCGCCACTTTTGCATGCGTGCCCGCCTCCCCAATTACGCCGATTTTTTATGATCCGATCACGTTTTTGTGCTTCGATCACAAGGCCCGGGCGGGCGGTCACGCCGCCTGCCCGGCCCGGTCTGCGCGCAAATCTTTATTCGCTCAGCGCAATACGCGCGCTGATCTCGCCCCATTTGGCGCGGTATTCGCTGCCGCTGGCAACAGTCCAATTGCTCAACACCGTCACCACCAATTCGGCTTGCGGCACGATTGTGATCGATTGGCCAAAGATCCCTTGCGCGCCATAGCCGCCGGGATAGGTCCACCATTGGTAGCCATAGCCATAGCCGGTATCGCCAAATTCAACCAAAGGCGCACCCGCCTCGGCGAACCAGCCCGCCGGCACGATCCCGCTTGCAGGGCCATTATCCCCCTCCAGCGCGAAAATCCCCATCCGGGTGTAATCGGCCAATCTCAGCGACAAACAGCAGCCCCCGATTGAACCGCCGCGCGGATCGCTCATCCAGAACAGATCGCCTTCAAACCCGGCCGGCTCGACGATCTTTTCCTGCGCATATTCGGCCAGTGACAGGCCGACCGCGTTTTCGATCACCATCCCGATCAAATTGGTCTCACCGGTTTTGTAGACCCATTTTTCCCCCGGCGCGGTTTCGCGGCCGAGCCGTTTGAGCTGCTCGATCATGGCGTTTTCGCCATATTCGATGATGAAATTGTTCATCTGCGCAACGTCGCTTTTGGGATCGGTGTAATCCTCGTTCCATGCCACCCCGCTGGTCATGGTGGCGATCTGGCGCACGCTCACCCCGTCATAGGCCGATCCGGCCAATTCGGGGACATAGGTGGTGACCGGATCATCGAGACTGGCGATAAACCCGTCCTGCAATGCCGCCCCCAACAGGGTCGAGGTGAAGCTTTTGGCAACCGAGAAACTGGTCCAACGCTGCTCGGGCCCAAAACCCAGCCCGTAACCCTCGAACCGGACGGCGCCCTTGTGATAAACCATCACCCCGGCCGCCCCGCTTTGCGCCATAGTGTCGCGAATGGTTGCGACGATATCGTCGGGCAAAGGCGCGCCCTTGGCCAATTGGCGGGTTTGGGTGGCGGCGGGCACGTTCTGGCCGGCGAACCAACGATCCATCTCTCTGAACCGTTCGGCGCGCTGCGCATCGGTCCAGAACAACACTTGCAGATCAGCCGGGTCGCGATCTTCGACCGTGATGGTCTGCACAGCGCCCAGCGTCGCCGGCGCGCCCGCCGCCCCGTCGGCACCATCGGCAGCAGAATAGCTATAGCTGCACCCGGCCAGCGCCATCGCCGCGAGCGCGGCCGCGCCGGTTTTAAGGCTGGCTTTCGCCGCCCCTTGCCACCCGTTGAAATTTGCCCGGCGGGCCGGGTTTGAGGTGTGATCCTGTCCCATTTGCAACGCCTTCATATCCGACCTTTCATTGTGATTTTCGTTGAATTTTATGATTTGACCAAGGTGACTTGGTGAACATCGATATTGCCGGTGCGAAACCCCGCCTCGCAATAGGCGAGATAATACCGCCACAGCCGCACAAACCGCGCATCAAAGCCCGCCGGCAAGCGGTTTTCATCAACCGCGCGGTCAAAATTGTCGCGCCAGATTTTCAATGTNCGGGCATAATCGAGGCCGAAATCACTTTGGTCTTGCCATTCAAGCCCGCATTGCTCGGCCAATTGGCGAAACTCGCTGGTCTTGATCAGCATGCCGCCGGGAAAAATATAGGCCTGGATGAAATCGGTGGTGCTGGCATAGGCCTCGAACAGATCATCAGCCATCGAGATATACTGGATCGCGGCGCGCCCGCCGGGCGCCAGATTGCCCGCAACAACATCCATGAATTGCGGCCAATATTCGCGGCCTAGCGCCTCGACCATTTCGACGCTGACAATCGCGTCAAAGCCGCCTTCGACATCGCGGTAATCCTGATGGCGGAAATCGATATCGGGGTCGCGATGCGTGCGGGCATAGCGCAATTGTTCATCCGACAGGCTGATCGCGGTGACATCGCATTGGGCGCGGGCCAATTGATCGGCCAAGGCGCCCCACCCACACCCGATTTCCAGCACGCGGCGCGCATCGCCCACGCGCGCGACCATTGCATCCATCTTGCGCACCTGCCCCGCGGCCAGATCGCAGCCCCCATCCGCATCTGCATCTGCATCTGCATCTGCATCCGCCAGGCCGAGCGCGCTGGAATAGGCCATGCTGTTATCGAGCCAGGCAGCGTAGAAATCATTGCCCAGATCGTAATGCGCGGCGATGTTGCGTTTGGACCCGGCGCGGCTGTTGCGGTTGAACCGGTGAGCGAGTTTGGCGGCCCATTTGAACGGCCCCGATGGCCGCGCCGCGCCGCCCAATATGCGGGCATTGTCGCCCATCACCGCGAACAAGGCGACCGGATCCTCGCTGTCCCATTCGCCCGCCTCATAGGCTTGGTACCACCCGATCGACCCATGGGTCGCCAAACGGATCAAAGCGCGCCAGTCTTTGACATCAATGCGCGCATCAAATCCGTCGGCCCGCCCGCCCAGCATACGCGTGGTTCCATCGGGCAAATGGGCATGGATCGATCCGCGCGCCAGGCCGGCATCAATCCGGTTGACGATCAAGTCGAAACCCGGCGCAATCAGGCGCGACAACATCCCCGGCGCCGCGCCAAAACGCGCGCCCGCGCTGAGCAATTGGGCCCCGCGCATCATATCTTGATTGAGCTCCCTCGATCCCATGGCCCACGTCTTAGTCGGGACGGTGCATCACCCGCAAGAGGCGGTGTGCCCTTAATCGTGGCCTAAACGGGGCCCAAATCGTGGCCTAAAGCTTGGCGCTGATCGGCCACGACTTTGCGTTTGGCCGCGTCAATCGCCTTTCATCGCCTTATACGCGGCCAAAGCGCGTTCGCGCGCAGCGCGGTGGCCGATAATCTTGGCCGGATAGCCGCGCGGGCGGCGGCCAAATTCGTCCGGGTCATGCAGATACGGCTCGTCCAAACCGCGCAATTCGGGGACAAATTCGCGAATATAGGCGGCGCAATCAAACTTTTCCGATTGCGATAAGGGAGCCATGATCCGCACGAACATATTCGAATCGACCCCTGTCCCTGCGGTCCATTGCCAATTGGTCGAATTGGACGCGTAATCGGCATCCACCAACGTGTCCCAGAACCATTGTTCGCCGCGCCGCCAATCGATCAGCAAATGTTTGATCAAAAAGCTCGCCGTGATCATCCGCACGCGGTTGTGCATCCATCCGGTCTGATACAATTGGCGCATGCCCGCATCGACGATCGGATATCCGGTCTGGCCCGTTTGCCATGCCTTCAAATCGCGCGCAGCATCGGGGTCATTGTCGGGGTCGCGCCAATTGAGCTGGTCAAAATCCTCGCGGTAATTGTCGCGCGCATAGAGCGGGAATTGCGCGACCGTGTTCTGGGCATAATCGCGCCAGATCAGCTCGCTTTCATAGACCCGCCACCCCTCGCCCGCACGCCCGGCGAAATGGTGCCAGATCTGCACCGGCGAAATCTCGCCAAAATGCAAATGGGGGGACAGGCGCGACACTTTATCAACCGATGGGAAATTGCGCCGGTCGTCATAGTCGTCGACATGATCACCCCACCATTTAAGGCGGGCGTGAGCGGCCTCCTCGCCCACTTGCCATGCAGCAGCGATCCCGCCCGCCCAATCCGGCTTGGTCGGCAACAGGTTCCAATCCGCCAGATCATCGGATGCCGGCCAAGCGCCGGGCGCGCTAAATTCGGGGACCGGCACCAGATCGCGCGGCGGAAACTGGGCACGCACCGCGCGGCTGAAAGGTGTGTAGATCTTGTATTGGCCGCCCGATCCGGTGGTGATCGACCCCATCACAGTCAGGAAATTGCCCTCATAGCGGGCCAGATCGACCCGCTCGGCCAATGATTTTTCCGCATTGCGCCACCACGGTTCGTAATGGCGATTGGTGTGGATCGTGGCCGCGCCGGTCTCTTGCGCGATCGCGCACAAATGTTCGACGCAATCGCCCCGCCGCAAGATCAGACGCGAACCGTGCGCCTCCAATCTGCGGCCCAGATCAGCCAGTGAATGGTGCAGCCACCAGCGCGATGCGCCGCCATAAGCGTGGGTTTTGGCGCACATATCATCGAGCACATAGACCGCGATCACCGGACCTTTGCGCGCGGCTTCGAACAGGGCGGGATTATCGGCCAGGCGCAAATCACGCCGCAGCCAGACCAATTGGGTGTCACTCATGTGAGAGACAGCGTTCTATTCCGGAACCAGTTCCACACATTGTATGTCCGGCAATGGAATAGAGAACCGATCGCGCGCACGCGGGTCATAAAACCGCGCATCGCGCAAAATGATCGAACCATCGCGCAGCCCTTCGGCCATGGGCGCACGGGTCCAGATCAAGAACGCATCAAGCTCGGCATTGGTTTTGCGCGCCTCTTCCAAATCGGGCATTTCGCATTGGACCAATTCGGAATTGTTATAGCCATAGCCGAAATCGGTGCCGTCCCACGTGCTCGACAACCATCGCCCGCCGGGCACTTGCGCGATGCGTTCGCGTTGCCACGACAAAAGCGGTGCGGGTGAGGAGATGTAGCGCGCCGGATAGGGTTCATCATAACGCCCGTTCAATTGGGTGTCGGCGGCGGTGATCCCCCAATTGACCGCAATATAGGCCAGCCCCAGACCGATCCCGATCCATGCCGGTTTCCGCCCATCGCCGCCCTTGCGCTCACGCCGGAGCGACCACCACACACAGCCAATCAGCAAAGCCCACAGCCACACATCGATGATGAACAAAGTGTCGCCGTAATACCAGCTTTGGTCAAAGGGATAGAGAAACCGCACCCCGTAGACATTGAGCCAATCCATCAAGACATGTGAAATCGCCCCGATCAGGCCGAGCAGATAGAGCCATCCAAACCGCACCGGATCGCGCGCCGGTGGCCGGGTTCCGCGCGCGGTTTGCCATTTGTCAAAACCCCACAACAACCCCGCCAATCCCAATGGCAAAAGCGCCACACCGATCGGGCCATGGGTGATCCCGCGGCGAAAGCCGAGCGTTTCACGCCCGTCGAGCCAGATCATGCTGACCACATCAATATCGGGCAGATTGGCGCCCAAAATCAGCGCAATCAGCCCCAGCCCGGTCTTTTTCTTGAGCCCGGCCTGCCCCATGATCGCCCCGGTCAGGCCATGTGTTAAGTTGTCCATTTGCAACCAATTACTGATGGTGCATAGCTGCGTCAAAGGCCCACACANACNNGGCCCACATTTTGGAGAGATTTGACCNCATGACCGACACACCTTTTGTCCGCCCCGATATGAAAGCCTTTCTCGATGGGCTGGCCGCGATGGGTGGCCCGTCCATGGCGGATATGACGCTCGACCATGCACGGGCGAGTTATGGCGCTTTGCACGCCATGGCCGACCGGCCGGCACGCGACTTGGCGGTGATCAAGGATCTGACCTGTGCTGGCCCCGGGGGTGATATCAATCTGCGGCTTTATGATGCGCGCGAGGACCGCGATCCGGGCCCCGTCATCACCTTTTATCATGGCGGCGGATTTGTGATCGGCGATCTGGACACGCACAATGCGCTGTGCACCGAAATCGCGGCGCAAATGGATTTGCCGGTGGTGGCGGTTGATTATCGCCGCGCGCCCGAGGCCCCTTTTCCCGCCGCGATTGACGATTGCGAGGCGGCGACACGCTGGGTCGCATCATCGCCCGATGCCTTGGGCCGCGAGGCGACCGGGATCATCACAATCGGCGACAGCGCAGGCGGCACCGCCACGATCGCGGTCAGCCAATTGCTGGCCAAAGACCCCGCCGCAGTGCCGGTGGTTTTGCAAGTGCCGATTTTCCCCGCCACCAATGACCCCGCCGCCTCGGCCAGCTTTGCCCAATTTGGCGAGGGCTATGTTTTGACACAGGCCGCCATGACCATGTTCCGCGAGGCGTACGCCGCCGATCCCGATGACCCGCGCGGCACGCCGATCCTGGGCGATCATGCCGCTGCCCCGCCCACCATTCTGGTCACAGCCAGCCTCGACCCGATCCGCGATTCAGGCCGCGACTATGCCAAAGCCCTGATCGATGCCGGCGCCGATGTGACCTTTATCGAGATGAAAGGCGTGACCCATTCCTTCTGCAATCTGCGCCAGGCCGTGCCCAGCACACAGGGCGATGTCGAACGCATCTTTGCCGCGATGAAATTGGCGTTGGCGGCATGAGCGTGGAGCCAAGCGACCTGCCCTANCGCCCATGCGCGGGCTTTATGTTGGTCAATGCCAGCGGCCATGTCTGGGTCGGTGAACGCATCGATCACAGCGCGCATGGATTTTGGCAAATGCCCCAAGGCGGGATTGATCCGGGCGAAGATCCCCGGCAAGCCGCCTTGCGCGAATTGGAGGAGGAAACCGGTATCGGGCCTGATCTGGTCGAGGTGATTGCGGGCGCGGCGCAGCCGTTACAATATGATTTGCCGCCCGAATTGCTCGGCCGGGTGTGGAAGGGCAAATATCGCGGCCAGATCCAGCATTGGTATCTTGGTCGGTTTCTGGGCAGCGATGCCGATATCGACCTCAACGCGCACCACCCGCCCGAATTTCACGCCTTCCGCTGGATCGAACCTGCGCAATTGCCCGAATTGATCGTGCCGTTCAAACGCGATGTCTACGCCGCTTTGGTGGCCGAATTTGCGCCGTTGATCTAAAGCTTGGTGAGACGCGGGCGTAACCGCGCCGCCTAGAAGCGGAAATCGATATGCGGGCGGTCATCCTTGACCTGTGCCGCTTTGAACGAGGGGATCGCCTCGACCCGGTCAAACCAGCCCAGAATGTTGGGATAGGCGTCAAACGCCCCTTTGGTGCGCGCGGCCACCATCGAATAGATCAAGGTGATATCGGCGGTGGTGAATGTGTCGCCGCCAAAAAACGGCTTTTTCGCCAGATCGGCCTCCATCAGATCATAGAGCGCCTTTGTGCGCGGATCGATGAACAATTTGCGCACCTGACCAAACACCGCTTTGAGCAGCGAGCTGATCGGCCATGGCGAACGCGTCTCCAACAGGCCGAGCACCATCGCCACGGACTGGATCGACATCATCGAACCCGGGCTGGCATGATACCAGAACAGGTGGCGCGCGCGGTCGGCGCTGCCCGCTTTGGGTTCGAGCGCGCTGTCGGGATGGCTGTCCATGATGTAATCGATGATCGCATTGCTTTCCGCCAGAACCAGATCGCCATCGGTGATCACCGGCGCGGTGCCCAAAGGCGACAAGGCCTTGTATTCATCGGGCGCCAGATTGGTTTCGGGATCGCGATTGTAGCTTTTGAGCTCGTAATCGGCGCCCAATTCCTCCAGCAGCCACAAAATCCGGAAGCTTTGCGAATATTCAAGATGGTGCAACGTCAGCATCAGCGCGATCCTTGGTTCAAAAATGGGGGAGTGGCGGCAATATCCCGCCCAATTGCCAGCTCAATTAGCCGCCGGGGCATCCTCTTCGGTCTCGGCGGCGAGGCGTGCGGGCGGTCCGGCATCAATCCGCGCCTTGAGCGCAACGGTTTCAGGACAATTTACCCCGCACAGGCTTTCAAGACGCGCCAGATTGCGCTGCGCCTGCTCAACCGCGCCGCGTTCAACCAGCGCCTGACCCTCGCCCGACATGGCTGCAAAATTGTCGGGATCGCGGTCGAGCGCCTCGCGGTAATAGGTGATCGCCTTGCCTTGCAGTCCTTCGGCCCGCGCCGCTTCGGCCAGATCGACAAAAATCGGCGTGTAGGCGGGGTCAATCGCAAAAGCGGCTTCAAACGCGTCAATCGCGGCCTGCGTTTCGCCGGCTGAAAGCAAGGCGCGCCCTTCGAGCACGAGCACTTGTGCACGCGGATCGATCTCGCGCGGGTCGGCGTTGCTGACGCTGGAAGTGATAGCAAACAGCACCGCCAATGCAGCGGCGGCGGGCGCGAAACGCATAAACAGCTCCTTCAAAGTGGAAGCCCGGAGAGGTGCAGGCTCAGCCATAATGGCCAATGGCTAACACGGCGCCTTTAGATTTGCGACAAAAAACCCGTCGCTCGCATCGTGATGCGGGGTCAACCTTGTGCCGTGGCCGCGCGGGCGACCGGCGGGAATGGTGCAGGCGATCGGCTCAAATCCGGGATTTTCGCGCAAGAAAGCATCGATCTGATCGCTGCCCTCCTCGTCGAGCAGCGAACAGGTGACAAAGGTTATCGTGCCGCCGGGCCGCACCAATTGCGCCGCAATCGCCAGAACATGGGCTTGAAGCTGGGTCAGGCGGGTCAATTCGCGCCGGTCAAGCCGCCAGCGCCCTTCGGGATTGCGCCGCCATGTCCCGCTGCCTGAACACGGCGCATCGACCAACACCCGGTCCGCTTTGCCGCGCCACGGGGCCAAAGCCTCCATTTCGCGCTTGGGGTCGAGGACCACTGTGTGATCGACCTGCGCCCCTGCACGCCGGGCGCGCGGGGCCAGATTGCCAAGCCGGCGTTTGTCGGTATCGGCCGCGAGGAGGCTGATCCCATTGCAAAACCGCGCCGCCAAAGCGAGCGTTTTGCCCCCCGCTCCCGCGCACAGATCAACAATCGTCTCACCCGGCTGTGCAGGGATCGCCTCACACACCCATTGGCTGCCCAGGTCCTGCACCTCGATCAAACCATCGCGGTGGGCGGGCCATTGCTCGATCGCGGTTCCGGTTGGCAAACGCAGACCTTGCGGCGTCTCGAGCGCCTCGCCCGCTTGGGGCAGGTCAATTGCGTCGCGGTCGGACTTGAGCGCGTTGACGCGAATGTCGAGCGGCGCGCGCTCCAACAGGGCCTCTGCCTCTTTGCCAGTGATCTGCGATGCGCCAAGCCGTTCGACCAGCCAATCGGGCGCAATCCCGGTAAAGGCGGCAAATTCGCCCGCTTCAATGCGCGCCGGGCCATGCGCCGAGCCATCAAATAACGGCACCAAAGCATCATCAAGGCTCGCCACGGCCAGCATAGCCGCGCGGCCATTTTCGGGCACCGGCCCGCACAATCGCACCGCGCGATAGACCAGATCGCGCACTGCGCGCCGGTCCTTGGATCCAGCATAACGGCGCTGTTTGAAATAGGCCGAGATCAAACGGTCTGCGGGCGCCCCTTTCGTCTTGGCCGCCTCGACAATTTCATCGAGCAGTTCAATCGCCGCCTGAATTCGCGCCGCTGGGGTCATTGACAGATTTCCTTATATGCCGGCTTGCCACTCAAACCGCAGCTTGGCCCGGCCGATCATATCCGCCCCGCGCGCGTCTTACCGCGTGGGGTAATTGGGCGCCTCGCGCGTGATCGCCACATCATGAACATGGCTTTCCGACAGGCCCGCATTGGTGATCCGGACAAATTGCGCGCGGGTTTTCAACTCATCAATCGTCGCCGAGCCGGTATATCCCATCGCCGCCTTGATCCCGCCGACCAATTGGTGGACCACATCGCCCGCCGGACCTTTGAACGGCACCTGGCCTTCGATCCCTTCAGGCACCAGCTTCATCGCCGATACGTCTTGCTGGAAATAGCGGTCAGCGCTGCCGCGGGCCATGGCCCCGACGCTGCCCATGCCGCGATAGGCTTTGTAAGAGCGCCCTTGGTACAAGAACACCTCGCCCGGGCTTTCGGTGGTGCCGGCCAACATCGAGCCGACCATCACCGTCGATGCCCCCGCAGCCAGAGCCTTGGCCGCATCACCCGACGTGCGAAGACCACCATCGGCGATCACCGGCACGTCCGATTTGGCCGCCTCTTCGGCGCTGTCCATGATCGCGGTCAATTGCGGGACGCCAACCCCGGCCACCACGCGGGTGGTGCAAATCGATCCCGGACCGATCCCAACCTTCACCGCATCGGCGCCGGCATCGATCAATGCCCGGGTCGCCTCGGCGGTGGCGACATTGCCGGCCACGACCTGAACCGTGTTGGACAAGGCCTTGACCCGCTCCACCGCTCTGGCGACGTCGCGATTGTGGCCGTGCGCGGTGTCGATCACCACCACATCCACTTCGGCATCGACCAATGCGCTGGTGCGTTCAAAGCCCGCATCGCCGACCGTGGTTGCGGCCGCGACGCGCAACCGGCCCGCCTCGTCCTTGGTCGCATCGGGGTAATTCACCGCCTTTTCGATATCCTTGACCGTGATCAGGCCGATACATTTGTAATCGCCATCCACCACCAACAGCTTTTCAATCCGGCGCGCATGGAGCAACCGGCGCGCCTCATCCTGGCTGGTGCCCAGCGGAACCGTGGCGAGATCATCTGTGGTCATCAATTCGCGCACGGGTTGCGCGGGGTTTTCGGCAAAGCGGACATCGCGATTGGTCAGGATCCCGACCAATTTGCCGCCCGCATCGGTCACCGGGATACCGCTGATCCGGTGTTGTTCCATCAACGCCTTGGCATCCCCCAATGCCGCATCAGGCGCGATTGTGATCGGGTTGACCACCATGCCGCTTTCAAACCGTTTGACCGCGCGCACTGCGGCGCATTGCTGCTCTACATCGAGATTGCGGTGGAGCACGCCAATCCCGCCCAATTGCGCCATTGCGATCGCCATATCGGCTTCGGTGACGGTGTCCATCGCGCTGGAGAGGACGGGGATGTTGAGCCCGATTGAACGGGTCAACCGGGTCTGGGTGTTGGCCATGCTCGGCAAGACATCGCTTTGTGCCGGACGCAGGAGAACATCATCAAAGGTGAGACCGAGGGGGATATCCATGTGCACGCTTACTTTCTGTCGGGCTCTCGTCATGCGAGAGGGGAATCGTGCACGCCCCTGTAGGACGCGAACGCCAAAGTGGCTAGGCCCTGCGGGCGCAAATCACCCCGATTTTGCGCGGTTTCAGGGGGTATTTGAGCGTTTTTCACATTTCACGCAGGGCGCAGGCCATCGATCAGGCCCGCTCACACCCCCTATTCGGCGGTCCAGCCGCCATCAATGCTCCAATTGGCGCCGGTGATATTGGCGGCTTGATCGCCGCATAAAAACACCGCCATGGCCGCAACCTGTTCGACCTGAACGAAGGATTTGGTCGGTTGTTTGGCAAGCAGGATATCATCGATCACCTGCTCACGGCTGAGCCCGCGTGCGGCCATCGTGTCGGGGATTTGCCCTTCGACCAATTCGGTCCAGACATAGCCCGGGCTAATGCAATTGGCGGTCACCCCGCTTTGCGCCAGTTCAAGCGCAACGGTCTTGGTGAAACCGGCCAGGCCGTGCTTGGTTGCGACATAAGCGCATTTATAGGGCGAGGCGACTTTCGAATGGGCCGATGCGGTGTTGATGATCCGGCCCCATCCATTGGCTTTCATATGCGGCACGGCGAGCCGTGTGGTGTGGAACACCGCCGACAGGTTGAGCGCGAGGACCGCGTCCCATTTTTCCGGGGCAAAATCCTCCACCGGGCTGACATGTTGCATCCCGGCATTGTTGACCAGAATATCCACCGGTCCGATCGCGCGCATCATCTCCTCAATCGCAGCCGGATCGAGCAGATTGGCTCCATGATAGCGCGCCCCCAATTCATCGCACAGCGCGGCAATCTGCGCCTCATCGCCCAGCCCGTTGAGCACAATCTGCGCCCCTTCATTCGCCAGAGCGCGGGCAATTGCGAGCCCGATACCCGATGTCGAACCGGTGACCAAAGCGGTCTTGCCATTAAGGGGTTTGCCTTTGGGGGTTTCGCCCTTGAGCATTGCTCTTACTCCTGCAAATATGTGGTCAACCGGTTCGCTTTCGCTGGGCGAGGCAAACTTGTCCAGCGCCGCGCCAATTGCCGGTCTATCGCCAGAAGGGAAATGCAACATTGCGTCTCAAACAATTCGACACCTCCAAAATCAAGGTGCGCGGTGGCGGCGGGCGTGGTCGCGGTGCGCGCCGCGCAGGCGGGATCGGGTGCGGGACCTTGGTGATCGCGTTGATCGCGGCCTTTATGTTCGATATCGACCCATCGCAAACCGTTGCGCTGATCGATGGCATGGACAACGGGCAAAGCACCGCATCGCAAAGCCCGCAAAATGATCTGAGCGAGCAGCAATTGTGCATGAGCGGCCCCTATGCACGCGAATCATGCAATGCCCTGCAAAGCCTCAATGAAACATGGGAGCCCGAATTCCGCCGCGCCGGCATCCCCTTCGAACAGCCCGAATTGGTGATCTATCCCCCTGGGCCGATCCGCACCAATGGATGTGGCAATACCAGCTCGGCCGCCGGTCCGTTTTATTGCCCCGCCGATTACGGCATTTACATCGAGACCAGCTTTTTCGACGAGCTTGCCCGGATGAGCGGGACCGGCGGCGATTTCGCCCGGCTCTATGTGATTGCGCATGAATATGGCCACCACATCCAGAACCTGACCGGGCTATCGAACCAAGTCCGCAGCCTGCAACAACGCAATCCCCAAGCCGCCAATCAATTGACCGTCAGGATGGAATTGCAAGCCGATTGCTATGCCGGGGTATGGGCGGGCAAGAACCGCAATCTGATCGAGCGCGGCGATCTGGAAGAAGGCCTGCGCGCGGCCAGCGCGGTGGGCGATGACACGATCATGCGCAATGCCGGGCGCCGGATCAATCCTGACAATTTTACCCACGGAACCAGTGCGCAGCGTATGGAAGCGTTGCGGCTGGGATTGGAGAGTGCTGATGATACTGCCTGCGATGCCTATTTCGATTTCCGCTGATGTCGGGCGCAAATCGGGTGCGGGTGCGGCGGGTTCTGCGCCGCGCCGTTATCAGGTGGCCAAATGTCTGGCTGCCTGTGTGGCCGCGGGATTGATTGCGGGTTCCTCGATCGCGTTGCCCGCACCTGCAATGGCGCAAGTGACGATGAGCGGGGATGAACCCGATCTGGAAGATATTGTGCGCACCCCGCTCGAAGTGTTGAATTTGGACGGCGACACCATCCCGCCGGCCCTGTTCGATGCGGTGCGCAGCCCATACAGCACCGACGGGCTCAACACCTGCAACGATATCGTTGCGCAAGTGGCGCGGATCGATGATGTGCTGGGCGCGGATTACGACATTGCTCTGGATGAAGAGGGCGATTGGATCAACGAGGGCAAGATTGCGCAAAAGATCGTCGGATCTTTCATCCCCTTCCGCAGCATCGTGCAGGAAGTGTCGGGCGCGAACAAACGCCGGGCCGAAGTGGCTTTAGCGATCACTGCCGGAATGGCGCGGCGCGGTTTCCTCAAAGGTTTGGGAATGGCGCGAGGCTGCGATTATCCCGCGCGCCCCAAAGTGCGCGAGGCAGCGCAATAAACCACATCAAAAGGCCGGGATGCAGGAGTGATTGTGCATCCCGGCCAAATTTTCAGGGGCCATTTTCATCCGGCCCCAAATAGCAACGGATGGATTATCCGCGCGAACCTTCCCAGGCTTTGATCTGCTGATCCAATTCGCGCAGCAACATTTCACGCAATTTCGGATCGAGATCGGTCTCGCTCGCAATATCTTCGCGCGCTTCGCGCAGGCCCTCGACCGCTTCTGCGACGATCTGCGTGCGGCAGATCCGGACAACCTGTGCGCCCTCGGCGTTCTCGCTTGTGCTGCTGACCTCGCCAGTGTCATCACAGGCCATCTCAACAATCACGGCGCGGCCCTCAGCGTCTTCTACGCCTTCGAGCGATTTCTCGATTTCCTGCGGCAGGAATTCGAGCGAACGGCGCGCTTCATCCAATCCCTGACGCACGGCGATCATGACGGTTTCAAGATCGGCTGCGTCCATGTCGCCATCGGTTTGGACGGTTCGTGAGTGGAAGACCGATACGCGTTCTTCGCCCTTTTGGCGTTCTTCAACCTCCTCGAAAACCACCGCACCAGTTTGGGTGTCGGGATCGACCGACGTGATCGGATCGCCGGTCATTTGGGGCACAGGGAATGGCGCGGGGATCGGCGCCGGTGCTGGAGCCGCCATGGGAGCGGGAAATGCAGCCAAAATCGCATTGGGCGCGGCCAAACCGGCCATATCAAGAGCACCGGGCGCGGGGGGAGGCACAGGCGCGTGGGCGCTGTGGGCGCTGGAGGTACTGCGGGTTCTAAGGGTGCGAGGGGGGCTGCGGGCGCAGCGGGAAAGGCCGGCGTGGCATTGTCCAATCCGGCATGGTTGCGCACAACACTTTCGGGTTCGGCCGCGGCATAGCTGATCGAGGCAGTCAGCGGCATTGCCGCCAATGCTGCACCGATCATAACGCGCCCTGCGAGACGGCGACTTTTCGGGGTGTCGGTCATTTTCAGGCTCCTCAAACGGTGAATTATAGATTTCTCTCCCAGCACCGGACACGCCATCGGCGCGGTCAGAGCATGGGTGGAGTTGGTTTTGGCGCCGGCGGCATAACTGACGATCAAATCGGCATAGGCCGCACGCACATGCGCCCGATCATCGCCGCAATTGTCCGCCATCACGCGCGCATCGCACGCCGCTTCCTGATCGCGGCGCAGCGCCAGCCAGCCATAATGGCCCAGCGGATTAAACCAGTGCAGCGCGAACAAGGGTTGCACCAACACATTGGCCAACAGATCGTGACCATTGTGGTGTGCCATTTCATGCGCAAGGGCCAGATCGCGCGCGCGCCGGTCGGGCAGCGCAAGAAAACCCGGCGGCAAGGCGATCACTTTATCAATGACCCCAAAGGCCAGCGGCGATGCCGTGCCCGGCGTCTCGATCAGGCGGACGCCGCCTTTTTGCCCGACATATTTGGCCTGCGCCATCAATTCGCCGCGCAATGCAAAATAGGCGGCAAAGCGGCGATACAAGAATATTGCAGCGCCGATCGTCCAAATTGCCAGCGCGACCTGGATACCGGTTTCGATATAGTTCATCCAAATGTTGGCGGCCGGGTCATGGGTGTGCGGCGGAAGGCCCCCACCCTCGCCTACACCGCTGCCCGATGCGGGGGCATTGGCGGCCAATTCGGGGCCAAGAAACGCAAGC
>JABSPI010000051.1 GCA_013214365.1 Erythrobacter sp. | reverse complement strand
TGGGAAGATCCGCAGAAATATTGGGCGCAATCGCCGCTCTCGCTGGTCGGCAATGTCGAAACCCCGACTTTGGTTGTGGTTGGCGACGAGGATTACCGCACGCCGGTGGGCGAGGCGCAGCAATATTATTCGGCGCTGCGTCTGCGCGGTGTGCCCAGCACCTTTATCCGGGTGCCAGGGGCGAGCCATGCATTCACCAATCGCCCCTCGCAAAGCGCGGCCAAAGCCTCCGCCATTCTCGCCTGGTTTGAACGCTATGCGCAAGGATGGACGCGCCCAGAGACAGTATCAGAGACAGGCGCAGATACGGGTCCGGACACGGGCGGCCAATAGCGCTGCTGAAAATAGCGTGCGCCGGGCTTTGATCAGTCCGGCGCCGCTTCATCGACGCGGTATTTGGCGAACCAGGCAAGCGTGTAATCGGTTTTCGCATTGAGCAGCGAGGGCCGGCTGGCAATGCCGTGATTGGTGCCCGGGATGCGGACCATAGCGCTGGGCACTTCGCGATATTGCAGCGCCTGATAGAATTGTTCGGTTTCCGACATCGGCGTGCGCCAATCCTCTTCGCCGGTGATCAGCATGGTCGGGGTGGTGACATTGCCCACCAGCGACAGCGGCGAGCGCTGCCAATAATGGTCGAGATGTTCCCATGGCGGGCCGGGAAACTGATTGGCGATCTGGCCGATATAGCTGTCGGCGGTGAGCACTTTTGAAACCCAATTGATCACTGGTTTTGCCGCCATGGCGGCGTTGAACCGGTCGGTCAGCCCCACCGCATAGGCGGTCGCAATGCCCCCGGCCGATCCCCCGGCAATGAACAGATTGCGTTCATCGGCATAGCCATTGGCAATCGCCCAATCGACCGCCGACATGTGATCGGCAAAATCATCGGGGCTGGAATATTTGTATTTGAGCAGATTGGCAAAGGCGCTGCCATAGCCGATCGAGCCGCGGTGATTGTCATAAATCACGACATATCCGGCCGCCGCCATGCGTTGCAATTCCGCCGAAAAATGCGGGCCATAGGCCAAATGCGGGCCGCCATGGATTTCGATGATCAAGGGATAGGTTTTGCCCGGTTGATAATCGGGCGGGGTGATCATCCAGCCATCCACTTCCAACCCGTCGAGCGAGGAGGAATAGGTGAAGCGGGTGACGTTGCCCAAATCGCGTTGGTCCAGCAGATCGCGGTTGAGATCGGTGAGCCGCTGTTCGCGGCCATTGCGGCTGACATACAGGTCGGCGGGGCGCTGCGCGCTGCCTTTGGTGTAGACCAGAGTGGATTGCGCACCGGCATCATATGTGCCGCTGACATAGGGGCGGCCGATTGTCGTCCCGCCAATCCCCTCCACCGCGCGGCGCCTTTGGCCATTGGTGCCGACCACGCCGATATGGTTTTCGCCGCGCATTTGATAGGTGAAGCTGAGCTGCGAGCGCGAGAGCCATTGCAGATTGCCCGCGCGCCGGTCGAGATCGGCGGTGAGATTGCGTGAATTGCCGCCATCGCGGTCCATCACGAACACATCGGTGGGCACAAATGGCTCGGGCGCGTTGGAATAGGCAAGATAGCCGATCGTGCGCCCGTCGGGCGAGACGCGCGGGCTGAATTCAAAGCCGGGCCGATCGGTCAACCGGGTGAGCGTGCCCCCGGCGCGGTCTTGTGTGCCGAGCGAGACCGCATAGATATCCGCCTCGCGCGATTGCAATTCCCATCCCGGATTGCGGTTGGCGGAAAACAGGATCGCGTCGCCATCGGGGGTAAAGGACAGCGCGCCGCCATGGTTGAAATCGCCCGTGGTCCATTGCCGCGCCGTGCCTCCTTCGGCGGGAATGGTGAAGATATGGGTGTAGGCGAGCTCGACAAAACCGGCCGCATTGGTGCGATAGCGGGCGCGGTCGATCATCACCGGGCGCGCGGCCCAACTGGCACCGGGCGGCGGGGTGGGGCTGCGCACCAGAGTGTCGCTATCAGCCGCGACCGCCATAGTGAAGCCAAGCGTTTCGCCATCAGGTGACCAGGTCAAGGAACCGGGCGAGCGGGCGAAGCTGCCGATCAGCGCGCTGCGCCCAGAGCGCAAATAATAGACATGCAATTGGGTCCGGCCCGACACGCTGCGCAAATAGGCGATGCGATCGCCATCGGGCGACCAGCGCGGCGAACGGTAGGACCCCTCATCCGCCAAGAGCGGTTCCTGGCCGCTGCCATCGAGATTGACGATCCACACATGCGCGCGGGTGCGGTCGGTCATGATGTCGTTGAAACGCCGCAGATAGAGCGCTTGGCGGCCATCGGGGGAGATTTCGGGGGCGTCGGCCCATTCCAGATCGAATACGTCGCGCGCGGTGAAACGGCGCGGCTCGGCCATTTGGGGGCTGCTCTGGCCTGTATTGGCGCGAGTTGTCGCATCGATTGGAGCATTGGTTGGGGCATTGGCGCGGTCAGTGCTGCGTTGGCTCACCATTGCCGGTTCAGCTATTGCCGGTGTGGCCAAACCCAGTGCCGGCAAACCGATTGCCGCGCAGCCAAGAAGCATTGGCGCCAACGCCCAATTCTTACCCATCGAAAACTCCATCTTACCAAGCGCGCACCAAAAACCGCCCGCGACCTGCTGCTCACCGTATGCCAGACGCAGCAAGCCATGGCCCCATCGGCCGGTCACCATCAAGACGCGATGTCTATGGCTTTGCGGGTCAATCCTCAACCAGTTCGAAGGTCAGCCCCGAATGCGCCCGCAGCCGCTCGATCAGCTGATCGCCCAACAGGCTCGCCGGGGTCCAGAACCCGCCTTGTGCATCATCGGGAATATCCTGCGCCAGACAGGCCGCGGCCTGCGACAACATTTTGGCGGTCGAGCCATAGCCCGGATCGCGGTCGCCGGTGACCCGGCAGCGGATCGTCTCGCCCTTAGCAGTGGTGCCGAGGAAATGGAGATCAAACAGACCTTCCAGTTGGTCCTTCTCGCTCGGCCCTTCGCCCGGCGCAGGCAGGACGGTCTTTTCCAGCATCCAACGCACCGGCGGCACCGCCATCGCCACCATCATCGCGCCCATTCCCCATGCGGTCATGCGCGCCGCGCGCTTGCCGCGTGTCTCATCGCCGGTGGCCATCGCCTCTTCATAGAGGAAATTGTCGCCATAGGCCTTGTCTTTGAGCGCGTTGGAGCGGTGCACCACGCGGGTGTTGATCGCCGCCATCACGAACGGCGCAATCCAGCTGCCATAGGCCGCGTCATATTCCATCGTGACATTGCGTTGGCGCGCGGTGAACCCGTGATCGGGCGGACAGGTGCTGTAGGGGTCTTTCAATTCGGTGCGCAATTCGGGATTGGCCGAGGCCTCTTTGACAAGGTTGATCATGCTCGCGATCGTTCCGCCCGATGCGCCGCCTTTCATCTTGGCCACGCGCATATCGATCTTCTCGCACGGCGCGCCAAAGCGTTTTTGCGCCTCGCTCTGGAGGAAATGCACGCCCAGATCGGACGGGATTGAATCAAACCCGCAGCAATGCACCACCAATGCGCCGGTCTCCTTGGCGCTCGCCTCATGCGCGGATTGCATCCGGCGGATCCATTGCGGCTCGCCGGTGAGGTCGCAATAGCGCGTCCCGCTTTTGGCGCACAATTCGACCAGCAAATCGCCATACAGCGCATAGGGCCCCACGGTCGACATGATCACCTTGGCCGCATCGCACATCTTTTGCAGTGCGGCCTCATCGGCGGCATCGGCGACAATGATATCGACATTGTTAAGCCCGACTTTCGCGCTGACCTCTTCGAGCTTGGCTTTCGAGCGGCCCGCAATCGCCCAGCTCACCGATCCGTCCGCCGCCGATCCGTCGCCATATTGCTCATGCATATAGCGTGTGATGATCTGGCCCACGAAGCTGGTCGCTCCGTAAACGATGATGTCATAGCGATTGTTGGTCATGAATGCCCTTCTTTTGTCCCCGTTGGTAAGGCGCNTGCCGAGCCNGTNNCGGNGCGCCNTTGGGGCCGGTATGTGCTGCTCGGTTGCGTTTTGCAACCTGCATTCGCGATGCCACAAGCCAATCGTGCATCGCGCGCGCCGGTTATGCCGCGCGCATCATCGCGAACCATCGGGCAAGCAGGCACGCACGCACCTAGGCACGCACCCACAGGGCCAGGCGCGCCCGCCATATGCGCAGATGATCATGTGCCAGATCATTTCGCCATTTTTGAAGAAATGGTGAGCCCTGCTGGGTTCGAACCAGCGACCTACTGATTAAAAGTCAGTTGCTCTACCGACTGAGCTAAGGGCCCCCATAGGGTGTCCGGCAGACTCGAGCAGTCCGCCTCGGAAGCGCCCACCTAGTTAGGCCTTGGCGATTGGTCAAGCCGCTATTGTGCGCGAGGGCCGATCAAAGCGCGATTCAGCTGGATCAGGCTGCGGCCTGTGACCGGATCGCGCCAATTGGGGGCGATCTGGCTGGCCGGTCCGAGGACAAAGTCGCGGGTGTGATAATCGTAATGTGGGATGGTCAGTTTGCGGCCATAGGATCGACCGTTTTGCCACACGCCCCCGCTCCACAAGATAATGTCGAGATCAAGCACCCGGTCGCCCCATGTGCGCGCGCTGCGCCGGCCAAATTCACGTTCCAGTCGTTTGAGCCCGGCGAGCAACGCATCGGGGGCATATTCGCTGTCAATCACGCAGGCGGCATTGGCAAAACGGCGCTGGGCCGGGCCCATTGGCGGGCTGCTGATCACGCGCGAGCGTGCAGCGACCGTGCCGAGCGCGGCAAGCTCTTCCATCGCGGCGCGCACCACGCCGCGCGGGCGGCCATAAAGCCAATGGCGTTGATTGGAGCCGAGCGCGATCAGATAGGAATTGGACACACCGGACCCCGCGTTCAAATGTCTTGCGCGATGCGGGTGTAGAGTTGGGGGCGGCGGTCGCGGAAAAACCCCATGCCGGCGCGGTGCTTGGCAGCGCGGGCAAGGTCGAGCGTGGTCACCAAAANGCCGCTTTCGCNGGCGCCAAATTGTTCGACCAGATCGCCCCATTCATCGCAAATGAAGGAATGGCCGTAAAAACTTTGCTCGCCCGCCGGCCCTTCGGCGCCGATCCGGTTGGCGGCCACCACCGGCATGCAATTGGACACCGCATGGCCGATCATGGCGCGCCGCCACATCCGGCTGGTGTCCAGATCATCATCATAAGGTTCAGACCCGATCGCAGTGGGATAGAGCAGCACTTGGGCCCCATGCAGCGCCATCACCCGCGCGCATTCGGGATACCATTGGTCCCAGCAAATCCCGACCCCGACCGGTATGATTGTGCCATCATCGCCCGGTACATCCCACACTTTGAAGCCAGAATTGCCGGGGCGGAAATAGAATTTCTCCTCATAGCCGGGCCCGTCGGGAATATGGCTTTTGCGATAGGTGCCCATGATCGCGCCATCCGGGCCGATCATTGCCAGAGTATTGTAATAATGGTGGCCGTCGCGCTCGAAAAAGCTGGTGGGGATGGTCACTTTGAGCTTCGCTGCGAGTTCCTGCATTGCCACAACGCTGGGGTGCTGCGCGGTGGGCCGGGCGAGCGCAAACAGCGCCTCATCCTCTTCGCGGCAAAAATAGGGGCCGGAAAACAATTCGGGCGGGAGGATCAATTTGGCCCCCCGGGCCGCGGCCTGTTCGACCAGTTCGGCAGTGGCGGCGATATTGGCGGTCTCGTCCTCGCGGGCGAGGTCCAATTGCAAAGCGGCAAGAGTGAGGCTGGTCATGCCTGCCTCGATAGCTTCACTCGGCCTTGCTGAAAAGGAGGGTCATGCGATCGCTTTCGCCGATGGCGGCATAGCGTTCGCGATCCTTGCCCCGCAGCGCATAGGTCGGGGGCAAGGTCCACACCCCCGCTTCGTGATCGGCGGTGTCGGCCGGATTGGCGTTAACCTGCGAAAACCCGGTCAATTCAAATCCGTTGCGCTCAAACAGGGCGACCACATCGGCCTGTTTGAGATAGCCGGCATTGCCGTCGGCAAATTCATCGGCTGCATCGGGTTTGGCGCGGTGTTGCACCACTCCCACCATGCCGCCGGGTTTGAGCGTGCGGCGCAAAGCGGCCAGCTCGCTGTCGGCGATGTCCCACCGCACCAGATTGTGGAGCATGCGCACGATCAGCACGCGGTCGATTGTGCCGTCCAATTCGGCTGGTATTGCATCGGTGAAATAAAACGGCACTTTGGCCGCGGAGAGCTCCAGCTTGCGCGCATGGGTGGCGGAAAATTCCTCGCCCGCCTCGCGCAGGCGCTGCTGGAAATCGGCATTGAGGCTGGTGATGGGTTCGGGCGCAAAACTGACCGCGATATAGCGCCCATTGCGCGCCAGATAGGGGGCCAGAATGCGGGTGTACCAGCCGGTGCCCGGTCCATATTCGATCACGCTTTGATCGGCAGTGACCTGAAAGAAGTCGAGCGTTTGCGCCGGGTGGCGATAGGCATCGCGTTTGCGATCATTGTCGCGGCGTTGATCGGCCAGCACATTGGCCAGAATATCACGGTTGCTTGCGATGCTGTGCGCCGACTGGGCCGTGTCTAAGGCACGGTCTGGACCGGACGCGGGTTTGGGCGCGGGATCGGTTGCCGCAGGCGCGCTGCCACCCGATCCGCTCACATCCGGCTCAGCCCCGCATGCGGCGAGCGCTAAAGCACCCGCGGCAAGCCCTGCGCGCAGAGCGGTGCGATAAAGGGCGGCGCCTCGCGGCACATAGATGGCCCGTACAAAGGTCAAATTTGCGCCCAATATCGCATCCGCGCCGCGCTCAATTGGCCTTGCGGAACAGCAAGGTCATCCGGTCGCTTTCCCCGATTTCGCGGTGGCGCGCCATTTCTTCTTCGGACTGGCGCCCAAAGCCGAGCGAAGGCGGCAAGGTCCACACCCCGCCTTCCCAATTGGCGGGATCTTTGGGGTTGGCATTCACCTCGCTGGTCGCAGCCAGTTCAAATCCGTTGGCGGCAAAGATCGCGATCACGTCTTCGGTGCGCATATAGCCGCGCTGGCGTGCGCCGTAATCATTGTAGCTGGACCCGGCCGGTGCGCGGTGCTGGACCACGCCGACCATGCCGTCATCCTTGAGCATGGCGCGTGCCGCTTTGAGCACGTCATCGGCATTGTTGCGCATATTGAGGCCGTGCATCGAACGGAAAATCACCACGCGGTCGACCGTGCCGGCCACCTCTTCGGGCATTTCATCGGTTTCAAACGCGATCACCGCGTCGGCTTCGACCCCGCTGGTTTCGGCCAGGGATTGTTTGAACCGTTCGGTCCAGCCTTTGGCGCGCGCCTCTTGCGCACGGTCGCGGAACGGGCCCGCCGCGCTGTCGGGGTTGAAGGCGATATATTGCCCCTGTTCGGCCAGAAGCGGGCTCAAAATGCGGGTGTACCACCCGCCGCCCGGGCCAAATTCGGCCACAGTCATATCGGGCTCGATCCCGAAAAAGGCGAGCGTTTGGGCCGGGTGGCGATAGGCATCGCGCGCGCGGTCGCCATCGCGGCGTTCATGCGCAAGCACATCGTCGAGCCCCGCGCTGGCGGTGGCTTCCATATGATCATCCGCCGCAGCAGGCGCGGCCAAAGTAAACACAGCACCCCCAGCCGCAAGAGCAGCGAGCGGGGCAAACAGAGTGGCTTTCATGGGATCGGTCCTCTCATTTCCAGTTGCAAGCCCCTCTCCTGACGCCCCGCCACGCCAAACACAAGCAAACTTATTGGCTCTGGCAAAACCCGTCGGCCTCCCTATGTCGTTTATCGAAAAGGAGAGCGCAGTGGCTATGGAACAGGCGATTATTGCAGGCGGGTGCTTTTGGTGCACCGAGGCCGTTTTCAAAGATGTGATCGGCGTGAGCGCGGTCGAAAGCGGCTATATTGGCGGCACGATCGCTGATCCGACCTACAAACAGGTGTGCACCGGCCAGACCGGCCATGCCGAAGGGATCCGCGTGACCTATGACCCGGCGGTGATCACGCTGGGCGAGATTTACGATGTGTTCTTGGGCACGCATGATCCAACCCAATTGAACCGTCAGGGCAATGATATCGGCACCCAATATCGCAGCGCGATCTTCCCGCTTTCGGCTGATCAAGGCGCCGAGGCGCAAGCCGCGATTGCGCGCTGGAACGAGGATAATGGCAAAATCGCCGTGACCACGATCGAAGGGCTCGAGGGCGATGCGCAAACGAGCGCGTGGTATCCGGCCGAAGATTACCATCAGGAATATTGGGATGGCGAGGGGCAGCGCAATCCCTATTGCCTGGCCGTGATCCCGCCCAAAATCATGAAGCTGAGAAAAAGTTTCCAGAAATATGTGAAAAGCTAAAGGCCGTTTGCGCCCATGCCCCCGAATATGACAGCCAACCCCTATGCCCACAGCCATGAGGTGATGGCGGATGGGTCGGTTGTCTTTCAATGTTCGCGCGACCTTGCGGTCAATCCATGGCTGGCGCTTGCGCCGCATCATCCCGTCGTTGTGCAAACGCAGTCTTATTGGACTGCGGTTGGCGGCTCAATCGCGCTTCAGGGGATGGAGACCACCAAATGGACCGCGCTCACCTGGACCGATTGGGAATTGGGCGATGGGGTTGGCGGCCATGCAGTGCGCGGCGTCTATCGCAACGCAACGCTAGAGGGCGAGCATGCGGGTCAACTGGGCTACAGCATCGAGCTTGTGAACCAACGGGGCGCGGTCATCGTCACGATTCGTGGGAAGGGCGTGGTGTTCCGCAATCGCAATTTTGAGCAATGGCGCGAAGGAGCCAAGCAAAAGGCGCGCAAGGCCGGCATGCCCGGCGGCTTCGCCTATGCCGATAAAGCCGCGCTCGCCCTCACCAATGACGAACGCGTTCTGGTCGCGCCATTTGAACCGGCGTGCGGATATGTCGAGGCGCTGGTGGATGGCACCAACGGTTTTCCGCCGGGCAATCCGATGATTGGCGGGTCCGGCGACCATGTAAACTCCACCCATCTGCATGAGCTCGCGCGTCAGGCCCTGTTCCTGATCAAGCGCCGCACCGATATCGACACCAGCGGGACGATGAGCCTCAACCGCTATGTCGAATTGGGCGCGCCAGTGCGGCTCCATATCGAGGATCAGGCCGACAATGCCATCACGTTTGAGGTCGCGCAGATGGAGAAACCTTGCGCGCAGATCAATCTTCGGTGGTGAGGGTTTTGGCGGCCCGGCCCTCGTTCCAGAAAATCCAAGCATATCCCGCCCAGAGCACAGCATAGCCATAGGGGTTCGAGCCTATTCCCCAGGCCATGATAACAATCCCTCCGATTGCCACCAATCCCGCGCCCATTTTTTCTGTGCGTGCATAGGCTAGGCCTGCAAGTGTGAGGCCGATTGTGAAAGGCATGCCGGCATAGGTGATGAACGGCATCCACAAAGGGTCGCTGGCAATGAGTTTGTCCGCAACGGCGCGCGAAAATTCAGGATCAGGCAGGCTCCAGAACACAAAATCGATCACGCACATTCCCACAATAAGGACAATCCCCACAATCCAGAGCGGTGCAGCCAGCATCGCGATGCCCGTTCGCGGTAGGCGCGCAGCATAGGGGATCATCAAAGCTGCGCCCACCAGCATGAGCCAATGGATCGCATCGATCGCGATCTCGTCTTTGGTCATGGACCCGGTGTTGACGATCCATGTCTGACCGCACCAATAACTGAATATCCCCAAAAGCAGCAGGATCCTATCAACTGTATTGGGCATCATGTTCTCGTTTCACCTTGTCCAACGCGCCACAAAGAAACCATCAAGCCCGCCCTCTTCGCGCAGCAGGCCGGGATGGGTGCGCAGCCAGCCTTGCGCGCTTGGCGCAAGACCCGCGGGCAAATCCGCCTCTGTGATGGGCGCAGGGGCAAGATCGAAAGTCTCATCGATCCACGCGGCCTGCTCCTCTCCCTCCTCCGCTTCGAGCGAGCACACCGCATAGATCAAAGTGCCGCCCGGCTTGAGCCAATTGACCGCCCGCGCGACCAAAGCGCGCTGGATCTCGGCCATCTCCGCAATCTGGCGAGGACCTATGCGATGGAGCACATCGGGATGGCGGCGGCAGGTGCCTGTGGCGGTGCACGGCGCGTCGAGCAAGATTGCATCAAACTGGTGTTTGGGTTCCCATTTGAGCGCATCGGCGCGCACGGGCGAGGCTTTGAGGCCGGTGCGTTTAAGATTGTCTTTGAGCACGCCCAACCGGCGTTTGGACATGTCGAGCGCAGTGACTGTCCAACCGGCCGCCGCCAGCGCCATCGTCTTGCCGCCGGGCGCTGCGCACAGGTCGAGCGCGTGGCGGCCATCGCCGGCGCCCAACAGATGCGTTGGCAATTGCGCGGCCAAATCCTGCACCCACCATGCGCCCTCTTGGTATCCCTCCAGCTTATCGATCGGTGTGCCTCGAGGGATGCGCACGTGAGCCGGCGCCAGGCTCACCCCGCCCAATTTCGCCTGCCACCGCACGGTGTCGCCTGCTTTTTTCACATGCAGATCGACCTCGGGCGGCTGGACCAGACCGTTCGCCATGCCAGCAAATCGCTCCGCAAACCGCCCGGCAAACCGTTCTGGCAGGCTCGGCGCATCGGGCAGCTTGGCCTCGCGCTTCATCAGGGTTGAGAACACGCCATGCGCCAGGCGCCGTGGTCCGCCCGACAAGAGCGGCAGGCCGGTCGCGATCACTGCATGGGGCGGGGTCTCCAAGCGCAAGGCCTGAGCCAGCATCAGGCGCAAAACGCTGCGCGCTTTGGCGTCATCGGGCAATCGGTTTTTGGTCGCGCTGTCGATCAGCGCATCGAGATCGATCAGCCAGCGCAGCGCCTCGCCCACAATCGCGCGCGCCAGCGCCTGATNATTGGCATCGCGCACGTCGCGCACAGCCTGAGGGGCGGCCTGTTCGAGGGTTTCGCCGCGGCGCAAAACCGCATCGAGCATTTTGAGCGCCGCGCGGCGGGCGTGAATTCCGGTTGGTTGAGCCATTTCGCGCCCGCTCTAGTCGCGCTTGAAACCAAGCGCCAGTGGCCCCATTGTTAAAAGGCTATGAGCAAAGACCCCAAANCATCCCCCAAGGCTTTCAAAAAGCCCGCCCATTGGACCAATGATCCACCGCCCAGCCCCAAGCCGATCGAGGATAAAGAGGAGCTCAGCCCGACCCGCTATGGCGATTGGGAGAGCAAGGGCATCGCGATCGATTTCTAAGCCGCGCGCTGGTTTACAGCTTGGTGAAATTGACCTGCAGCCCGTCTTTGGGTTGCGGGATTGGCCAATCCTGCCAGTCGGGATTGTAACCCGGCGCCGCCTCGATCCGGTATTGCTGCAAGACATGCGCAAGGATCAGCTTGATCTGCATATAGGCAAAGTGCAGCCCGAGACACATATGCGCGCCGCCGCCAAACGGGACCCAGGCATATTTGTGCCGCGCTTTGACCTTGTCGGGGGTGAAGCGCATCGGATCAAAGGTGAAGGGATCGTCCCAATATTCTTCCGAATGGTGGGTCCAGTAAATATTGATCCCGACCGATTGGCCCGCCGGGATCGTGTACCCGCCAAATTCGAAGCTTTTGAGCGCGCGGCGCGGCATTGAGGGGACCGGCGGCACCATCCGCAGCGCCTCTTTGAAAGCCATTTCGGTCAATTCCAGCTTGCCCAGATCAGCGTAATCAACCGGCCGCGTATTGCCATCGGCATCGGGCCCGCCGGTCAGCGCCATAATCTCTTCGCGGACCTTTTCCTGCCATTGCGGATTGGTCGCCAATTGATAGATCAAAGAGGTCGCCGACGAGGTGATCGTGTCGTGCGCGGCCATCAACAAGAAGCTCATATGATCGACCACCTGATCGACCGGCAAGAGCGAGCCATCCTCGCGCGTGGCGGTGGCGAATTGGCTGAACATATCCTGCCCGCCGCCATGTTCGCGGCGTTTGATCGTTTCCTCGGTCAGATATTTGACCATGAAAGCGCGGCCATCGACGCCCTTTTTCATCTTGGTGAAGGGCAAGGGCTTGCGCACCGGCGCNACCGAGGCCTGCACCATGTCGACAAAGGCGGTGTTGATCTGGTCGGCTTCGGGGCCAAGTGGCACGCCCAAAAAGCTGTCAGCGGCCAGATCGAGGGTGAGTTTTTTGATCGCGGGGTAGAATTTTTTCGGCCCCTCCCATTGCTTCACCTCGCGCGCAATGCCCGAATTGAGCGCGCCGGCATAATGCCGCATCGGCCCCGGCTTGAACGCGATCGACAAGGCCCGCCGATCGATCCGGTGATGGTCGAAATCGATCAACATCAACCCGCGTGGGAACAATTGGTCGAGCACCGGGCCCCAACCTTGTTCAGAGGAGAAAATCTTGTCCTTGTTGAACAATAACAGCTCGTTCGCCTCGGCCCCGATCAGCGCAACCGACCAGCCCCCAAACGCTTTGCTTTTGTAGACCTTGCCGTGGGTGTCGATCATCCGTTTGGCAAAGGCATGCGGATCGGCGAGCATGGTGAATGTGTTGCCCACGACCGGCCAGCCGGCATCGCCCGGAATGTGATCGAGCGCGCCTTCTTCGGGGCGTCCGTCATTCCAATGGGTGAAAGTCGGGCTGTCTTGGGTGTCATCAAGCTTTGGGGCAAGCGTCGCCATGGGAAAATGTCTCTTTGCAAAACGGGGTTATTTTTAGGTCTCTCAATTGCAACCTATCACAATGTGACC
>JABSPI010000490.1 GCA_013214365.1 Erythrobacter sp. | reverse complement strand
TGTCGCGGCCAGCTCATTTACTTCCAGAAGAATCCGTTCCCTGATAAGAAGCCCCCGTTTGTAGTTTTTCAAGCCATTCGAGAGCCGTTCACTGGAGTCGGCTGGAGCATGAGCGATGTTCTTGGCGATATCCAGCGCACGCGCACATCGATCAAAAGGGATATTGAGGACAACCTAGCGTCACAGGCCAACGGAATGTGGGGCGCTGACTTAACTAAGGTATCTAATACTGGCATTAGGCTTCTTCGCAACGGCGTACCTGGCTCAGTAGTTCCTACGGATGGCGCACCAAACGCTGCGATTCAGAGCTTATCACCCACTCCCATGGCACCACATGCATTCCAGTATCTTGGACAGTTGTCAGCAGAAGCAGACATGAAGTCTGGCTACACCAAGTCAGCAACAATGGACAGTAAGATGTTGGGCGCTAAAGCCACATCAGCTGAGATAGTATTTAACTCTGGTCAGATGCGTATATGGGAAATGGCACAACGCATGTTGGAAACAGGGTTCAAGGTCATTCTGCGTAAGGCTATTGCCTACAACCAGAAGTGGTTGAGTGCTGGACAGCTCAAGAAGATGTTTGGCGACGATGCTGGCGATTGGATGAAGTTCAGCAAGGACGACATCGGCGGCAAGCTCAACGCTAATCTTAATATCAGCCTTGCTAGTGACAAGCAAGAGCAGATGAATGTATATATGCAGATGTTCCAGATGGCTTCACAGCAAGCTGGCACTATGCCCAAGTCGGCTCAGATGGCTGAGTACGCATTTACTAAAATCTTCGACCTTATGGGTGCGAAGGAGGCGCGTTATTTTTTGGAGGATAATAATGCAGTTGGAGGATCAAAAGGAGCCCTTGTCCCAGGAGGACTTCAACAAGAGGCAGCTACAGCAGGAGAGGGAGCAGATGTCCTCGGAGCTGGATCGCTGGAAGGCATTACGGAAGTTGCAGGATTCGGAGGAGTGGACGCTGCTAGTGAAGGATTGGCTCTTGAGGAAGCCGGACTTGGAGCGGAGGCTTTCGGAGGCACTGTTTAATCAAGATAAGCAGGCAGAGGAAGAGTATAAGCAGGAACTCTTCGCTGTCTATAATTTTGAAAATTACCTGCGAAGTGTAGAGTTCTTCGGCCAATCGGCCTTAGAGCAGTTCAAGGAGAACAACTATGAGTGAAGCGGACACCGAGCAAGCCGCAGACCAAGTAGCTTCCCCAGCCGAGACAGCGGGTATTAGCCCCGAGTTGGCAGCGGTAGTTGGCGACCAGTACAGTCATATCTTAGAGGATATGTCAAAAGAGAATAATCCTAAGGCAGATGTTTCACGTGAAACAGAGACCACAGAAAACTCTGAGGTCGCAGAGGAAATGCCTGAAAACGCGGAATCTGAGGAAAACTCTGAGAACGCAGATCCTTTTCAGGTAAAGGCCATAAAGGTAAAAGGGCAGGAGATACAGGTTACTCCTGAAGAGTACCACGCATTAGCCCAGAAAGGGATGCGTTT
>JABSPI010000489.1 GCA_013214365.1 Erythrobacter sp. | reverse complement strand
CGGGTAGCTGCGCGGGCCCACTTTGATCTTCACCTGCGTCATAAGCGCCGCCTTACTCTTCGAGCTCTTCGATTAGGATGTCGATTTGCCCAATAGTTTCAGCAACTTCTTCGCGTAATTTTTCATGGGCATCGACCAAAGCAATCACCCGTGCGGATGCAGCGCCATCTTGCGCTTCCTCACCTGGCATATCGGCATTGGCGGCCGCAATTTCTTCCAATTGCGCGGCATGTGCATCGTCTATCTGTGTCCTGGCCGCATCAATGCGCGCCATAGCGGCGTTGATGCGTGTCATCGCTCCTTCTATTCGACTTGCACTCATAATGGGTATGAAAATACCAATATTTCGCGGATTCGCAAAGCCTTGCGCTGTCCTGTTGATAAGTGGTCTGCGGCAAAAGCGCGGGCAAGATAGCGGGGGGTGGTCGCGGGCCAAGTGTTGACCTGTAAGGGAGGCTCGGCAATGGCACTTTGCGACGGGCCCATGGTGCGAATCGGCCCCAAAAGTCCGTCCCAAAAGATCGTGCGAGAAATACGCAGTTTTTCATGCGGGTTTTGTCCCGCATCCCAGCAGGAGCCCAGTCAGCGCCATGACCCTTGATGCCGCCCGCTTGCAACCAATGGCCAATGCCATTCGCGCCCTTTCAATGGATGCGGTGCAAGCCGCAAATTCCGGTCACCCGGGCATGCCAATGGGTATGGCCGATGTCGCCAGCGTGTTGTTTGATCGCCATTTGAAATTCGATCCATCGCGCCCCGATTGGGCCGATCGCGACCGTTTCGTCTTGAGCGCAGGCCACGGCTCGATGCTGATTTATTCGCTGCTGCATCTGTCGGGCTATGCGCATCCAACCATGGATGAAATCCGCGCTTTCCGGAAATTGGGCAGCCCATGCGCCGGCCACCCGGAAAACTTCCTGCTCGACGGGGTGGAATGCACCACCGGCCCGCTGGGTCAGGGTTTGGCCATGGGCGTTGGCATGGCAATGGCCGAACGCCACCTCAACACCCAATTTGGCGACGATCTGGTCGATCACCGGACCTGGGTGCTGGCGGGTGATGGCTGTTTGATGGAAGGGATCAACCACGAGGCGATCGGGCTTGCCGGCCATTTGCAATTGGGCCAGCTGATCGTGTTGTGGGATGATAACAATATCACGATTGACGGCACCGCCGATCTGTCGACCAGCGAAGACGTCAAAGCACGCTATGCCGCAACCGGCTGGCATGTGGTGGCGTGCGATGGCCATGATTTTGCCGATATTGACCGCGCTCTGACCGAAGCAAAGGCCGATCCGCGCCCCTCCTTGGTCGCGTGCAAGACTGTCATCGGTAAGGGCGCGCCCAATAAACAAGGCACCAGCGCAACGCATGGTGCGGCGCTGGGTCCCGATGAAGTGGCCGCGACCCGCGTGGAATTGGGCTGGGACGCGCCCGCTTTTGAAGTGCCGGCAGATATTCTTTCAGCTTGGCGCGCCACCGGTGAACGCGGCGCAAAAGCC
>JABSPI010000488.1 GCA_013214365.1 Erythrobacter sp. | reverse complement strand
ACCAAGAACCGTGGAGCCAAAATAATTTTTAAATTGGCTCTTGCTTGTCCACCATCAACTTTCTCTAAATACTGCCCTATTTTAATCAGATATCATAAGAAATAAGCAATAGGATTTACAGCAAAGTATCAAACTTTGTTCTCAGAGATTCTGGTAGCTGAAATTTTTAGGTAAATGTCTCGACTATTCTTAGCGCGGACATTCCAAGTATTCCAAACATCAAATGCGCAAATACCTTCGTATATCCCTTAACTCGAAAATGTCGACCTCCAAAATCGTCTTTTATAGTCGAATTGGTCCGCTCGACTGTTGTTCGAATTTTGTATCGCTCAGCACTAGGCGGCTCTAGGGGCACTAGCTCGCCTCCTCGTGGCTTCTTTGGATAAATTATTGGAACTTTACCAGCTTCCTTTATTTCATCTTCTATCTCTTGACTTACATAACCTGAGTCCATTAATGAGTATAAGCTATGCACCCTACCTGAAGTAATTTTTTCCAGCGGAATAGCCACTCCAGAGTCATGAACTGATGCAGATGTTAATATCGCACTAATTGGTATTCC
Source organism: Erythrobacter sp. (assembly GCA_013214365.1). Taxonomy (GTDB): domain Bacteria; phylum Pseudomonadota; class Alphaproteobacteria; order Sphingomonadales; family Sphingomonadaceae; genus Erythrobacter. The sequence continues at coordinate 946 of JABSPI010000488.1, read as the reverse complement.
ATGATCATCTACATCTAAGTGTAATTTATAGCCTACCCACCATTCAACATTGCCTTTACTATTTTTCTTTCCGCCCACATCACATTTAGTTGGAAGTTCAGATAGAATATCCTCAAGATTCTGCCCCCTTTGTTTTTCAATTCGGGTTAATTCCTTTGGAGCTAACTCTTCTCCTTTTTTTGGGCGTCCCCGTTTTTTCTTTTTTTTCTCCTTTTTAGGTTTTTTTTCAGGCTGTTCTCTTGCATTAATCGCAGTAGAGTCTCTACAAATATGCCCTATCAAACGTTCGCTATAGATTTCTTTAACGAGAGAGTCATGTGCTTTTTGTGCAAGTTCGAACTCTGCATATTCTCTAAAAGCATTAGAAAAGGTTGCTTCACAAGGTAGTTTGCCTTCAAAGCCACATATCCTTCTTAATACTTTATCAACTTTAAGTCGATCAATTAGAGCAACTGTCGTTGTTAAGTTTAAAACTGACTTTGCAATAAAGGCGTGAGCTAAAGAAAGACGATCTTTCCGTGGGCGTCCAACACCAAACAAAGATTCGTAGGGTAGATGTTTTTCGATATCTATGACATCAAGAGCAATAATAACTTTGAGGTGTTTATCAGTAGTCGGTGAGACTTCCTCAACAAATCCTGGAAAAAGTTCTGGTTGCATTGATGAAAAATATTGGATAACCTTGCTTCTTATCATATTTTGTCCTTATCACTCTTTAAGAGTGATAATCGACTATTTTCACGCAAAAAACCACTAAAATCACAATAAATCTTTAATTTTTAAATTGGCTCTATATTCATTTAATTTTGATTTTCGATTGTTTTTTTGTTGAAAGACAAAAGTAATCCATGAGCCTAAAATTCCAACAGAAACTATAAGATATTGAACTAATGGGTTCATTGTTTAAGCTCCTTAGATTTTTCACTTTTTAGTCGGATAAATATGC
>JABSPI010000050.1 GCA_013214365.1 Erythrobacter sp. | reverse complement strand
GGGGCAATGGATCACGTCGAGCGTCAATTCACCCACTGTTACCGTGTCGCCATGTTCAAGCCAGCGTGTGGGCGTGAAGCTTTTCGCCTCCATCCCATAGCGCGCGCCGTCATCGTCAAGCTTTTCGATCCAGAAAATATCGTCCTTATGCGGCCCTTCAATCGGCAGGCCCAATTCATCCGCCAACATGCCCGCTTGCCCGCAATGGTCGAGATGGCCGTGGGTGATGAGGATCTTTTCCAAGGTCACCCCCGCTTTGGCGACCGCGGCTTTGAGTTTATCAAGATCACCGCCCGGATCGGTCAATGCCGCTTTCATGGTTTTTGTGCACCAGATCAGCGAGCAATTTTGTTGAAGCGGCGTCACCGGCAGGATCGCGGCGCGCATCGGGGGCGTGGGTTTGTCATTCATGGGTATGAAATGGCGCACCCCCGGACAGTTTTCAAGCGCTCACATATGGCCGCATAAGCCGCGCTTGCGCCGAAAGGACAAGCCTTGCGAAGGATAGATTTGCAGGATCATTAGCAACACGATACCCCGTCCGCCTATGCGCATTATAAAAGATCTTTTTGCCCCAAAAGGCACAACATCGCGAAAGGCCTATTTAGGCTGGCTTCTGAGCTTACCGGTCAGCGTGGTCGCAGTGGATGCGCTGGCCCAACGGGTCGACCTACCCACTGGCTTTCTTGACGTCTTTTATGTCGCGCTGATCTCATGCTTGGTGTTGCAGACTGTTCGCCGGCTTCATGATGCGGGCTGGTCACGTTGGTGGGCGGTGCTCCTTGCATTCCCGTTTTATGTCAATGCAGATCTCGATCTGGTGCAGCCCGAATTCTTCGATGTCGCATTGGATTTTGGCAATTTGGGCAATTTAATCAAATCCGTGCCGCTCGTTCTGGGCCTTGCGCTGCCTGCGGCGGCAAAACCGTTTGAGCAATCGGCGCAGCAGATAGAAGACGACCAAGCCAAATCATTGGACCAGCATTAGACCGAACCGCTGAACGTTTAGGTGCGCTCGCCGCCCACGTGACAGGCATTGCGAACCTTGGGCTATCTGCGCAACGAGCGCAGCTGCTGAGCGGCACGCGGATCGCATGCCTCGATATCAGCCAACGCTTTAAGCGCCAGCAGCGCTGGCTGCTACCTACTGTGAAATCTTTGGCAAAGGCCAAATCACGAATATGAAGGCTGTAAGCGCGCCGTAGGCGCCAAAGAGCGCTGGCAGTGCCACCAATACGAACGTGCCTATGCCTGCGCCAAGCAAACCGCCTGTCGCCACAAACGAAATCTGCGCAACCAGCCGATTAGAAGGCACCGGACAAGCCGCCATGATTAAGATGAGCAGAGCTAGACCAAATGCAGTTACCAGAAAGGTCATGACGTAAGAGGAAGCGAAGCTACCGAGCGGGTTGTCCCCCCAGTCACCTGAGAGCAGTTCAAACAGCCCGTCCAAACCGCTTATCCAGACGATCAACAGAGCCATGTTGCCCAAGGCCGCCACCAGGCCGGCGAGCAGCGTACGCCCAGAAGGATCCACCAGATCATCGATCATATCCGCCCACCCTTCCACACCACCCGGCCGACCACTTCGACCTCGCTTGCGGCGATTTCGACCGGGGGATAGGCGAGGTTTTGACTGAGCAAAGCGTAGCGCCCCGCTTGCGCGACGCGCTTGACCGCCATGTTGCACACCATGCGCGCCCAAGGGGCGAGGTCCGATCCCCGCCTCGCCCCTTTTTTAAGCCTTGATCACGATCATCTTTTCGATGGTCATTTCATGGCATGTATAGGGGATGCCGCCCACGCCGTGGCCTGATTGACGCAAACCGGCAAAGGGCATCCAGTCGGTGCGGAAGGCGGTGTGATCGTTCACCATCACCGCCGAGGCGTCGAGATTTCGATAGGCGTGCATCGCAGCGCCCAGATCATTGGTGAACACCGCCGCCTGAAACGCCACATCGAGCGCATTGGCCTGAGCAATGGCGGCCTCGACATCGTCATAGGAATACAGACACACAACCGGCCCGAACACTTCGTTTTGCGAAATCGTGCAATCAGCCGGCGGGTTGAGCAAAATCGTCGGCGCATAGGTGGTCTCCGACAGTTTCTTGCCGCCGCACAAAAGCGTCGCGCCCGCATCAACCGCCTCATCCACCCATTGCGCCACGCGGGCGCATTCCTTGGGCCGGATCAAAGGGCCGCATTCGGTATCCTCGTCAATCGCGTTGCCGACTTTGAGCGCTTCGACCACCGGCACCATCCGCCCCGCCAAATCATCGATGATCGAGGAATGGGCAAAGACCCGCTGAACCGAGACGCACACCTGCCCCGAATGGTAGAACCCGCCCTTCACCAGGCTCGGCACCGCCGCATCCAGATCGGCCGAGGGATCAATGATCACCGGCGCGGCGCCGCCATGCTCCAATGCACAACGCGTGCCCGGCGCCAGTTTCGAGCGCAGCCCCCACCCCACACCGGCCGAGCCGATGAAGCTGAAAAAGGCAACCCGGCTATCGGTCACCATCGCCTCCGACACGTCGCGCGGCGCCACCACCGCGCGCGCCCATCCCTCTTCGAGCCCCGCCTCGTGCAGGATGTCGATGAATTCAAAGCACGACAAAGGCGTGTCAGAGGCCGGTTTGACCAGCACCGGACACCCCATAGCAACAGCGGGCGCGACCTGATGAACGATCAGGTTCAACGGGTGGTTGAAAGCCGACACCGCCACCACAACCCCGATCGGCTCGCGCGTGGTCCACGCGGTGCGGCCATCACCCGCAGGGGTCAGCCCCATCGGGATTTCGGTTCCTTTCACAGCGCCGATTTCGTGGATGCACAGCTCCATCCCGTTGATCGCCCGGTCGACTTCNACCCGCGCATCGATCAGCGGCTTGCCGCCTTCTGCTGCCACTTGCATGGCAAGGTGATCGCGGCGCTGTTTCATGATCTCCATCGCCCGGTGGAGGATGCCGGCCCGCTCATGCGGCTTCTTCCACTGCGAACGATCGCGGGACAGGGTATAGGCGGTCGCGAGCGCTTCTTCGACCGCCCCGCTATCCATGTCGGGCACGCTGCCGATCGGTGACAGGTCGAACGGATTGACGACTTCATGCATCGCGTTTCTCCCCCAAAGCGCGGGCTATCACAGCTGCGCGCTGAGCGTTTTGATATCGTGGTTCAAGATCTGATCGTTCTCGGTGTAGTCGACCGGGCAATCAATCAGATGCACGCCGGGCGTGTCGCGGCAATGGGCAAGCAGCTCTTTCAAATGCTCCGAGCTTTCCGCCCGATGCCCGGTTGCGCCATAGCTTTCGGCATATTTGACGTAATCGGGATTGCCATAGGTCAGGCCAAAATCGTCAAACCCCATATTGGCCTGTTTCCAGCGGATCATGCCATAAGCGTCATCGCGCAGGATCAACACGGTCAGATTGAGCCCCAAGCGCACCGCGGTTTCCATCTCCTGGCTGTTCATCATAAACCCGCCATCCCCGCAAATCGCCATCACTTTGCGTTCGGGATAGAGCATCGCGCTCATCATCGCGCTGGGCAGGCCGGCGCCCATCGTCGCCAGCGCATTGTCGAGCAGCACAGTGTTGGGCAAATGCGCGGTGTAGCAGCGTGCAAACCAGATTTTATAAACCCCGTTATCGAGGCAGATAATCCCGTCATGCGGCATGCAATCGCGCACCTGTTTGACCAGATGCGGCGGGAAGATGGGGAAACGCGTATCATTGGCGAGCGGCTCTGTATGGGCCACTTCGGCTGCGCGATAGGATAGCATCTGGTCAAAATCCCAGCTGCGATTGGGGACGATGTCCTCCTTAATCTGCCAGATTGCATTGCCGATATCGCCGATCACTTCGATCTGGGGGAAATAGACCGGATCGACCTCGGCGGTTTTGGTCGAGACGTGGATCACCGTGACGCCGTTATCCTGCATGAAGAAGGGCGGTTTTTCGATCACGTCATGGCCGACATTGATGATGCAATCGGACGCTTCGACCGCGCGGTGTACAAAATCACCCGCCGATAGCGCCGCACAGCCCAGGAATTTGGGATGGCGTTCATCGATCACACCTTTGCCCATTTGCGTGGTCAGAAACGGAATGCCGGTTTTCTCAACCAATTGTTCCAGCATCCGGCCCGCCAATTTGCGATTGGCGCCCGCGCCGATGACGATGATCGGGTTTTTGGCCGCTTCGATCGCTTTGACCGCGGCGCGCACCGCTTTTGGCTCGGCGGATGGCCGACGCGCCACGCTCTTGGGCAGCGGCTTGTAATCGGTGGTGGGCTCCTCGGCGATATCCTCAGGCAGCTCGATCAGAGTTGCGCCCGGCTTTTCCTCTTCTGCGAGGCGATACGCTTCGCGCACGCGGCTGGGAATGTTGTCGCCCGCGGCGATCTGGATCGAATATTTGGTCACCGGCTCCATCAACGAGACGATATCGACGATCTGGAAACGGCCCTGTTTGGATTTTTTGATCGGCTTTTGCCCAGTGATCATCAAGACCGGCATTCCGCCCAATTGGGCATAGGCGGCGCTGGTCACGAAATTGGTGGCACCCGGCCCCAATGTGGCAACGCAAACGCCGGTCTTGCCGGTATGGCGGCCATAGGTGGCGGCCATAAAACCGGCGCCCTGTTCATGGCGGGTCAGGATCAACTTGATCTTGTCCGAACGGCCCAGCGAGTCGAGAAAATCGAGATTCTCTTCTCCCGGCACGCCAAAAATATACTCGCACCCCTCTGCCTCGAGGCAATCAATAAAAACGTCCGAGGCTTTTTTGGTATCTGTCATTGTGTTCCCCCCAATGGTGGCGTCCGCCCAAAATGGCGGCACGGGCAAGATATTGCCGAGCAATTCGCACAGTCCGGCGTTTTGGTTACGCCTGTTTCTTGCGACCCATGGAAAGACGGCTTTAGGCAAAGGCACCAAGCAATATGGTTTTATTGCAGAAAATAGCCGGATTCCAAAATTCGGTCTTTTAAAGCGCACAAATCAGTTGGTGCGGCTGGCTTTGGCTCATGCGCGCGGCCACCTGAAAAGGGGCGCACGCTTGCTCTGCAATCAGTATCCCAATTTGGGATCAAATATCGGTGCCACCGGCTCTCCGGCGCGATATTTGGCAAGGTTTTCAAGGAAACGGGCGGCGCTGCGAAAGAACATCTGGTCCTGCGCCCGGCCCGACAAATGCATCGAGATATGAGCGTTGTCTAGGGTCCACAAAACATGATCCTCGGGCAAAGGTTCAGGCGTGGTCACATCGAGAAATGCAGCGCCAATCGCCTTGGCTTGCAACGCGTCAACCAGAGCCGGCTGGTCAACCACTTCACCGCGCGCAATATTAACCAGCACCGCGTCCGATTTCATCGCTGCCAATTCGTCTGCCCCGATCATGTTTTCGGTTTCCGGGGTCGAGGGAACCGCAAGGATCACCCAATCAAACTCACCCAGTTTCCCGCGCCATTGATCAGGGGCAAGCACCCCTTCGCCCGCGCTGCGGCGAACAACGGTGACATCGACATCAAACGCCTCAAGCCGCGGTTTGATCAATTTCCCGATCGCACCATAGCCCAAAAGCAACGCTTTTGAGCCGGCCAATTCCCGTTTCCCCGGCGAATCCAGCAACCATTCACGGCGCTCCGCCGCGCGCATCACATCGCGATAGCCCTTAGCGATGTTGAGCATCCCCATCACCACATATTCGGCAATGGTGATCGCGTTGATACCCACCCCATTGGTCACCGTAATGCCACGTTCGATCAGCACATCCATCGGCAGGAAATCGAGGCCGGCATAAATCGAATTGAGCCATTTGAGATCGGTAGCAGCGTCCAAAGTGGCGGCCATCGCCTCTTTATCGTTCATATCGAACCAGCCGATTTCAGCGCCTTTCACCGCCTCGATCGCCTCGTCCACACTCAGAAACCAGCGCACATCGACATCATCGGGCAATTGCGGTTCGAGCAGCGGGCGAATGAGGCCAGATATCGCGATAGAGGTCATGACAATTTCCACTCCCAACCCAAAGGATCACCATCCATCACATCGACACCTTTGGCAGCCAGCTCGTCGCGGATGGCGTCCGACGTGGCGAAATCCTTATCCGCCCGCGCGGCCTTGCGGCGAGCGAGCGCGTCTTCGATCTCGGCTTCGCTGATCTCGGCAGAGACCGGACGGATGCGCAGATCTTCGCGGGTGAGGCCGAACAGGTTGAGGCCGAGGACCGCATCCATGCTCTCGATCACGGCGCGTTTGATCCCGGCATCAACCTTCTTTACCGCCAGCGCATCTTCCAGCGCGGTCAGCGCGATCGGGGTGTTCAAATCATCGGCCATCGCCTCGTCAAACTTGGACAAGGGGCTTGCAAATTTGGGATGTTCGGCCACCGGATTGGGGTCAACATCCGCCATGCGCGTGGTCGCCATCACCATCCGCTTCAGCCGCGTCAAAGCCGCCTCAAGCCCTTCCCAGCTGAACTCCAGCTCCGAGCGGTAATGCGCCTGCAAGCACATCAGGCGGTAGGCGAGCGGATGGAAGCCTTTGTCGACCAGCAATTGCAAGCGCAGGAATTCGCCGGATGATTTCGACATCTTGCCCGAACGTTCGACTAGGAAGTTGTTGTGCATCCAGATATTGGCGCCCGAATTGGTGGCATTGGTAAGCCCTCCGCCATCCATCCCGCAGCACGCACCGTGATTGGCCTGTGCAAAGGCTTGGTTCTGGGCGATTTCATTGGGGTGGTGGATTTCGCGGTGATCAATCCCGCCTGTGTGGATGTCAAACGGGAAGCCCAAAAGCTCCTCCCCCATCACCGAACATTCCAAATGCCAGCCGGGCGCGCCTTTGCCCCATGGGCTGTCCCATTCCATCTGCCGAGTCTCGCCAGCCGGCGTCTTGCGCCAGATCGCGAAATCGCCCGCATTGCGCTTGCCCTCAAGCTTTTCAATCCGGCCCTCACCCTCTTCGGTGACCGCGCGCGCCAGGCGCCCGTAATCCTCGACTGTGGAAATGTCGAAATAAAGCCCGCTGTCGAGTTCATAGCAATGGGCATCGGCCATGCCTTTGCCCCATTCGATCATGGCGGGCACGTAATCGGTCGCTTTGGGGTGTTGCTTGGGTTGAATATTCAACCGCGCCAGATCGTTTTCAAAATCGGCCTGATAAAAGGCGGCGATGTCCCACGCGCTCTTGCCTTGCAGCGCGGCCATCTTCTCCATCTTGTCCTCACCCTCATCCGCGTCCGAGGTCAGGTGCCCGACATCGGTGATGTTGACCACATGGGTGAGCTTGTAGCCCTTATATTCGAGCGTGCGGCCCAAAGTGTCGGCGAAGACATAGGCGCGCATATTGCCGATATGCTGATAATTATAGACCGTGGGACCGCACGAATAGACGCGCGCCTCACCGGGGTGGACAGGCTGGAACGGCTCCAACTGGCGAGTCAGTGAATTGAACAGTCGCAATTCATGATATGTTGTATCATTGATCATAGCTCAAACGCGCTTCGCCAATTTGCGCGGCGGCGTCAATCAAAACCCAAGAATTTGACATGTTCATCAAGCGGAACACGCTCGCGCTCGAAATTGTTCACCGGCGCGTCCGGGTCGCGATAACCGATCGCCATGCCGCAAAAGAACATGTAGCGGTCATGATCAAGGCCCAGATGATCGCGGATCACATTGGCATAAAGCGCCATAAATTCCTGATAGCAGCTATCCAGCCCTTCCTCGCGCAAGAGCAGCGCAACCGTTTGCAGCCACATGCCAGTATCCGACCATTGCGCCTCTTTCATCAGGCGCGGGAAATAGACAAACATCACCGCCGGCGCGTCAAAGCTGGTCGCGTTGCGAGCCATGGCGGCCATGCGCGCTTGCCCATCATCGCGCGCAATCCCCATCGCGCCGAACATGCCGGCCGAAACGCCATACAGGCGCTGTTTATAGGCGTCTTCCTGGCCCGGCGCCTCCCAGTCATATTCCGCCTTTTGCGGCGGCGTGGTGGTGATCTTGGCCTGAAGATCTTTGAGCGGCTGCCCGGTCAAAATGGTCGCTTCCCAAGGCTGGTAATTGCAGCCCGAGGCGGCCCAGCGCGCTTTGTCCATCACCCGGCGGATGGTTTCGAGATCAACTGGTTGATCGGTAAACTCGCGCACAGAGCGGCGGCTGGTGACGGCTTCGGTTACGTTCATATTTACTCCCACTCGAATACTATTGCCCCGCGCTCGCTCAAGTCTGAGAGCGAGCGGTAAAATTCTTGCGCGTTGCGATCATCCCCCTCGGCAGCAAGCCAGACCGGCCATAGCGCATTCTCGCGTCCATAAGCCACCACGGTTTCCATCAGCTTTGTTGCAACTCCGCGCCTTCGCCAATTGTTATGAACGGCAAGTTCATTGACGAAAAGATGAGGCGGTTTGTCTGGATGGAGTATGCTTGTCGCACTGACAAAGCCAACCGGCTGCACGTTTGCCATGGCAAACCACAAAAACTCTCGATCGCTGCTGAGAAATGCACGAGTCTCATCCGACATCGGTGAAAAATCAAACAGGCCCGCAGCGGAAAGTACGAGCGCTTCATCGGCCGCGCTTAGCAATCTGATGGAGATTTCGTGCGAAGGTGTCATCACCCGCTTTGCGCGCCCTTATTATCCTCAAGCAGCTCGCCAGGCTGTTCCATAATCGTGCCGCCCAATTGTTCGACATCCATAATCGTCACCGCGCGGAGGCTGACGACAGCTTCTGTTAAATTCATAACGCACGTGCCTAGTCAGCAGCGCCCCCAAGGGCAAGGCCCGTTTTGGCATCAATACGCCTTCTCGCAAATAGTTCGGTGCGCAAGCGGAGAGGCAATGTTTGAAAACCATTGCGCGCTCCTTTCGTGATCACGTTTTATCAATGAAATCGACGCACTCGCCGTGGACAATCCTGGCAAGGAATTTCAGGTGAATGTAGGAGCACAGAATTTACCGAGAGCCAAATATATCAATCAATGAAGTCGCTGGTTCTTCACCATAATTCGCAGCACCAAGAAGCAGAAAGGCAAGCTTCAGCTTGAACACATAGTCACACGGCGACCCAATATTTGTCACTTGATTTGGCATTTACCCTTGAAAAATAATGCGAACACCTTAATGCATCGCATTTAAAGGGCGTTTGAGGCTTTTGTATAGCGAGGAGGGGGAGAAGTTGGCAGACGTCTTCATCTCCTATTCGCGCGAAGATCTCCCAACGTTTTCGATCCTAGCCCAGAGCATTAAAGAGGCGGGCTGTTCCTTATGGTGGGATGCCGACCTGCCCGCGCACAAAAATTACCGCGATGTGATTATGGAAGATATCGTCAACGCCA
>JABSPI010000005.1 GCA_013214365.1 Erythrobacter sp. | reverse complement strand
GATGAAACGCCGCGCAGGGGTGAAGGATTCCTCAAATCTCATACCCGGCCATGGCGGGGTTTTTGACCGCGCTGACGGGTTTCTCGCGGTGTTTTTTGTGCTGTTTCTGATTGCGGTGGCCCCGCTTTATATGGGGCTTGGATAGATGACCCGGACGATTTCCCTTCTCGGAGCCACCGGCTCAATTGGCGCCTCGACGCTCGATTTGATCCGCCACAATCGCGCCGATTGGCAAGTGGAGGCCTTGACCGCGAATTGCTCGGCCAGCGCGCTGGCGCAATTGGCGCGCGAATTTGACGCCCGGATTGCGGTGGTCGGCGATGAAAGCTGCCTGCCCGAATTGCGCGCAGCGCTCGAGGGCACCGATATCGAGGCCGCCGGCGGCAGCGCGGCTTTGTGCGAGGCGGCGGCGCGCCCGGTTGATATGACCGTGGCCGCGATTGTCGGGTGTGCCGGGCTTGCCCCGACCATGGCGGCGGTCGAGGCGGGCGGCACGATTGCACTGGCCAATAAAGAGGCGCTGGTCTCGGCCGGCGATATCCTCAAATCGGCCATAGAGCGCGCAGGTGCCAGCCTGTTGCCGACCGACAGCGAACACAATGCGATTTTCCAATGTCTGGCGGGCAATAAAGTGCGCGAAGTGCGGCGCATCATCCTGACCGCGAGCGGCGGGCCGTTTCGCACGTTGAGCGCCGATCAGCTCAAATCGGTGACCCGCGAACAGGCTTTGAAACATCCCAATTGGGACATGGGCGCCAAGATCACAATCGACAGCGCAACCATGATGAATAAGGGGCTGGAATTTATCGAGGCCCACCATCTGTTTCCGGTCGGGCTCGAAAATATCGACATTCTGGTCCACCCGCAAAGCATCATCCATTCCATGGTCGAATATCGCGACCGTTCGGTTCTGGCGCAATTGGGGCCGAGCGATATGCGCGTGCCGATTGCCTCGTGTCTGGCCTATCCTGAACGCATGGAAACCCCGCTGACCCCGCTGGATCTGGCGATGATCGGCGAGCTCACCTTCGAGGCGCCCAATGAGGAATTGTTCCCCGCCACCCGGATCGCACGCGAGGCAATTGAGGCCGGCGGGGCCGCGCCAGCAGTGCTCAATGCCGCCAATGAGATCGCGGTTGAGGCGTTTTTGAACGAACGGATCGGCTTCACTCGCATCACAGCGGTGGCAGAAAGCGTTCTGGCACGCTATATGCCATCTCAGCCGGCCACGATGGAAGATGTGCTGGCCATAGATGCCGAGGCGCGCGACCATGCGCGCGCCGTGCTGGAGATCCCCACTCTTGTTTGAATCGCCCCCTTTCTGGATGTATTTTGTTGGCTTCGTGGCTTTGCTCGGGCCCTTGGTAACCGTGCACGAATTGGGCCATTATCTGGTTGGCCGCTGGTTCGGGGTGCAGGCCGATGCCTTTTCGGTTGGGTTCGGCAAGGAAATCTGGGGCCGGACCGACAAACATGGCACACGATGGAAGCTGTCGGCGTTGCCGCTGGGTGGATATGTGCAATTTCGCGGCGACATGAACCCCGCCTCGATCCCCGATCCCGATGCGCCTGCGCAAGAGGGCAGTTTTCAAAGCGCCGCTTTATGGAAACGTGCGTTGATTGTGGCGGCGGGTCCGGTGACCAATTTGATTTTGGCGATCGCAATCTTTGCCGCGTTCTTCATCAGTTTCGGCAACCTAAAGCTGGTCGGTGTCGAAGATGGGCGCATGGTTGGCGAATTTGCCGAGGAATCGGTGGCCCGCGATGCCGGCATCCAAGTGGGCGATACGATTGTCGCCATCGACGGCAGCGCGGTCGAGGATTTTGATGAGATCCGCAATGAGGTGATGCTGCATCCGGGTAAGCAGATGGTCTTCACCGTTGAGCGCGGCGGAGCGCAGATCGATATTCCCTTGACCACGGCGCGGGTGGAAATGACCGACAATTTCGGCAATGCCGGCGTAATCGGACGCATTGGCATTGGGCCGGGCGGTGGTGAATACGTGTTCGAAGATGTCGGGGTATTGCAATCGATCCCTCTGGCCGCGGCCAAATGTTGGGACATCACAGTGATGATGGTCACCGGGATAAAACAGATTTTGACCGGCGAACGCTCCATTCAGGAATTGGGCGGCCCGGTTAAGATCGCCAAATATTCCGGCGAACAGATGAGCCTTGGCCTGATTGCNTTTGTAAATTTCGCCGCTCTCATCTCGCTTAATTTGGCGTTCATTAACTTCCTGCCAATCCCTGCGCTCGATGGCGGACACCTCGCCTTTTACGCCGCTGAAGCGATCCGCCGCAAACCGGTGGGTCCGCAAGCGACCGAATGGGCGTACCGTGTCGGCATATCGCTTGTGCTGGTGTTCATGGTGGTGGTGACGTTCAACGACGTCGCGTCGCTGCCTGTAATCGGCCACCTGCTGGGCAGTTAGGCGTGGATATGCGGCCAAGTGGGGGGCAAGCCCGTTTGGCCGCTTGATTGAACCTCTCGCATCGGGCAGAGGCACAGTGTTGGATACAAGCGTGGGGTCGCACGCGGACTGAACCTGGCGCAATTGCCGCGCAAACGGGTTGAGGGTGCAAGTGGTCTCATGAGGCTAAAGCGCTGGTTTGGGCGCTGGCAAGTATGGGTTGAACGGGAATTTTTAGAGACATGATCCGAAGCAAGGCCGTGGACAATTCGTCCGCTTCTTCAGCCGGTAGGCTTGCGATTGCCCTGATGTGCGGTTCGGCGCTGGCGGGCATGCCGTCCGGCGTGCTGGCACAAGATGGCGCGCAGGAAGGCACCGCCCCGGCGGGCGCTGCCCCCCAAACGGCACCTGCGCCTGCTCCTGCTCCCGCACGCACGTCCGATACGATCACCTCGATCAGCGTATCGGGCGCCGAACGGCTCGAGCCGACCACGATCTTGTCCTATATCCGTTTGCGGGTCGGGCAGGAATACACCTCGGCGGCCGCGGATGAGGCGCTCAAGGATTTGGGCGCGACCGAATTGTTCGCCAATTTCTCGATCCGCAATGATGGCGGCAATGTGGTCATCACGGTGACCGAAAATCCGGTGATCAACCGGGTCGTGCTCGAAGGCAATGAGCGGCTCGATAATGACAAAATCCTGCCTGAAATCCGGCTGGCGCCGCGGCAGATTTTCACCCGCTCCAAAGTCCGCGCCGATGTGGCGCGCATCATCGAATTGTACAAACGCCAGGGCCGCTTTGCCGCCACGGTTGAGCCGCAAATGGTGCAGCTCCCGCAGAACCGCGTTGATGTGGTGTTCGAAATCACCGAAGGCCCCAAATCCAAGGTTCGCCAGATCAACATTATCGGGAACGAAGTGTTTTCCGATGGCACTTTGCGCGGCGAAATGGTGACGAAGCAAGCGCGGTTTCACCGCTTCTTCAGCTCCAACACCAGCTACGATCCCGATCGCCTGCAATTTGACCAGCAGAAGCTGCGGCAGTTTTATCTGACCGAAGGTTATGCCGATTTCCGCGTCGTCTCGGCGGTGGCGGAGCTGACCCCGGATCAACGCGACTTCATCATCACCTATGTGGTCGAAGAGGGGGAGCGGTACAATTTCGGCGAAGTGACAGTCGACAGCCAGCTGCGCGACTTTGACAGCGAATCGCTCCAGGCCGGTTTGGTGATGCGTGAAGGCACGCCGTATAACGCCCAAAGGGTCGAGGATACGGTCGAGCAGCTCTCGGAGTTGGCCGGGCGGTTTGGTTACGCCTTTGCCGATGTGCAGCCGCGCTTTGATCGCAATCCTGAAGACCTGACGATGAATATCACATTCATCCTGCGCCAGGCGCCGCGCGTCTATGTCGAGCGGGTGGATGTGAACGGCAACACGCTGACCCAGGACAAGGTCGTGCGCCGCGAGTTCCGTTTGTCCGAAGGCGATGCGTTCAACTCTTTGGGTATCCAGCGCAGCACCGCGCGGATCAATTCGCTGGGCTATTTCCAGGAGAACTTCGAAGTCAACGAAGTGCCCGGTTCCGCCCCCGACCGGATCGTGCTCGAGGCCAATGTCGAAGAGCAACCGACCGGCGAATTGCAATTCTCGGCCGGTTTTTCATCGCTTGAACGGTTCATCCTCGCCGGCAGCATCCGCCAGCGCAATTTCCGGGGCCGCGGGCAAACGATCGGGCTCAGCCTGAATTATTCGCAATTCTCGCGCTCTGCTCAGGTCAGCTTCACCGAACCCTATCTGTTTGATCGCAATATTTCGGCCGGCGTTGATATTTATCGCCGCGATTTCAGAAGCTTCAACCGGTTCGCGAGCGAACGCGAGAACACCTACGAACAGGCCACGACCGGTGGCTCGATCCGTCTGGGTGTGCCGCTGACTGAATATATGTCCTTTGTCGGCAGCTACACGCTCAATTACGACCAGATCAGCCTCGATGAAGATCTGTTTTTCTCTGACCTTGACGGCGATGGGACGCTTGAATGTGATCCGATCAAGGCCGGGCGGTATCTGTGTGATGCGCTGGGCAACCGGTTGAGCTCGATCCTCGGGGCCAATATCAATTACAACACGCTCAATTCAGGCGTGCGCCCGACGCGTGGGCGCTCGGTCTCGCTTTCAGCGGAATGGGCAGGCCTTGGCGGGGATGTGAAATATCTGCGCTTCCGCGGCCGCGCACAGCAATTCTGGAACCTGTTCAACAGCGGCTTTATCTTCTCGCTGTCATTGGAAGGCGGGATTATCGAGCCGCTTGAAAAGCTCGATATTGAAGGCCGCGACGATATCTTGCTGACCGACCGTTTCCAATTGGGCGAACCGCGTTTTCGCGGGTTTGACATTCGCGGCGTGGGTCCGCGCGTTCTGCGTCAATTCTACCTCAATGATCGCGACGAGGACGGCAATGTATTGGTCGACACCAATCGCGATGCCCAACAAGACGACGCTTTGGGCGGACGCAAATATTATCTTGGCCGGGCCGAGGTGGAAATTCCGCTGGGCACGGGCGCGCGCGAATTGGGTCTGCGCCCATCGGTGTTTATGGATATCGGCGCTTTGTGGGGGCTGAAGACCCCGGTGTTGCAGGACACACTGCAATTTGTTGAACAAGTGCCGGTGATCGATGACATGGGCAACCCGGTGGTTGACGAAAATGGCAACCCGGTCACCGAAGGGGTGATCACCGACAATCCCAATGCCGCAGATGGCACGCCCAACGATGTTGCAAGGGGCTCTTTCCGCGAGGTTTTCCTAGGCAATTCATCGAGCCCGCGCATCACAATTGGTGCAGGGGTGAACTGGAATTCGCCCTTTGGTCCTTTCCGTATCGATTTCGCCCACACCATCCGCAAGGTTGAGGGTGATGACGACAAAACTTTGACGTTCAATGTAGGAACACAATTCTAATGAAACTGACTTCCAAACTGCTCGCCACCGGTGCGCTTGCGCTGGGTGCGCTGGCTGCGACCGCTCCTGCTACGGCTCAGGTGCAGGGCAATATCGCCACTGCCAATGTCAGCCGCGCGATCATCGGCACCAATGCGCTGCAGACCGCCTATAATCAGATCGGCACCACCTATGCGCCGCAAATCGAACAGCGTCAGGCCAAGCAGCAACAGCTCACCACTTTGCTTCAGCCGTTTGACGCTAATGGCAATGGCCAGCTCGATGATGCCGAACTGCCGGCGGTGCAATCCTCCACCAGCTTCGCGCAAATTCAAACTCTCGAAGGCGAGATCGGTGCGCTCAACAATCAGGTGAATGCCGCGCGTTTGTACGCAGTGGAGCAAATCCTTGCCCAATATCCTGCCGCGCTGACCGAAGTGACGACGCAGCAAAACATCGTGGTGGTGTTCCAACCCGACACGCTGCAATTCGCCGCACAAGGCACCGACATCACCGGCCAGGTGACCACCGCGCTCAACACCCGGGTTCCATCGGTTGGGATTGTCCCACCGGCGGAATGGCGCCCGGCGCGCGAATCGGCGAGCATTTTTCAGGAAATCCAGCAGACCCTGCTGGCCGCCCAGCTGCAACAGGCGCGTCAAAACGCGGCTCAGCAGCAGCAGCAACCCACCACGCAGGCACCCGTAGGCCGTTAAGGCCTGCCAGTGCCAGCACATGGCAGTGCGCCATCGCGCCTGCACACAGATTCGGGGCAAACCATGAGCGAGACGCACAACAGCGATCAGGCCAGCGGTGAAGGTGCATCGGCCACGCCGATCACCGATTACGACATCCACAAGGTGTTGAAGGCGCTGCCGCACCGCTACCCGCTATTGCTGGTGGACCGGGTGAAGGAGATTCACCTGAACGAACGCATTCACGCGGTCAAAGCCGTGAGCATGAATGAGGAATTCTTTCAGGGTCACTTCCCCGGCGCCCCGATCATGCCCGGCGTGCTCCAGATCGAAGCCATGGCGCAGGCCGCGGCGATCTTGGGGATCGAGACGTTGGGCCTGGCTGGATCGGGCAAGCTGGTGATTTTCATGGGCATTGAAAGCGCCAAATTCCGCGCGCCCGTGACACCGGGCTGCCTGCTCGATCTCAAGGTGGAATTCCTCCAGCAGCGCCGCACGATCTACAAATTCAAAGGCGAGGCGAGCGTGGATGGCAAGGTGACCTGCCAGGCCGAGTTCACTGCGATGATTGCCGACCCGCCTGCCTGATCTTTGCAGGCATGGTGACCCGGTGGCGTATGCGGCATAGGGCGCCATGGTGCGCCGTATAATTGCTCAATCATCAAGGCGCGGCGACTCATTCGCTTGCAATTTTCTGCTGCGGCGTTAAATGCGCCGCACTTTCCGAAAAAATAGCACCGCCGGTCGGAACCGGTGACAGCTCAAAGGACACGAGACATGAAAGCCGAAGGGCACCCGCAATATCACATGATCACGGTCAAAATGACCGATGGCACCGAGTTTCAAACGCGCTCCACCTGGGGCAGCGAAGGCGACACGCTGGCGCTCGACATTGACCCGACCAGCCACCCGGCATGGACCGGCGGCAACCGTCAGATCCAAGAAGGCGGCCGTGTTGCTGCGTTCAACAAGCGTTTCGGCGGGCTCAGCCTCAAGAAATAATCGCGCATATTCGCGATGCTTTGAAAGAGGCGGCCTGCGATCAGGTCGCCTTTTTTCGTTTGGCGGTGCCCTGTGTTGTTCGCGGATTTGTCGTTTGGGCATGTTTTGTGTTTGCCCGCGCGCACGGCTAAGCTCAGCATATGTCTGCCTGGTTCTATCTTGCCGCCGCGATTGTTCTCGAAGTTTGCGGGACGGTCATGCTCAAAATGTCGGACGGATTTGCCAAATGGCATTTCGGCGTGATGGCGCTGATCTTGTATTCGGCGTGTTTCTGGATGCTGGCCCCGGCGATGAAAGTGCTGCCTGTTGGGGTGGTTTATGCGATCTGGTCGGGTGTGGGGATTGTGGCGATCAGCCTGATTGGCCTGTTTGCTTTTGATGAACGGCTGGGCGCGCTGCAATTTGCGTTTATCGCGATGATCTTGATCGGGGCGGTGGGGCTCAACCTGACGGTGACGCATTCGGGCTGATACCGGGTGGAAAGACGCGCGATCAGCAAGCGCGCGATTATCCCCACGGTTTCTCGCGGTACCATTTGGTGATCACATATTTGACGCCTTTGCGCACTTTCATCCCATGGTGCAGCGTGTTGGGATTAACGCTGCCATCGGGGCGGGCATTGTTCCAACACAACAGCTTGCCTGGCTCCGGCTGGAAGGTTTTCTTGATCACCTTGAACCGGGTCGCGCCGCCGGCATCGACATCGTTGAGATAGATCATGAAGGTCCATGTGCGTTGTCCGCTGACTGCGCAGAATTTTTCGTAATCGGGACCATTGGGAGTGAAATAATCGGTGTGGGGTTTGAACTCTTGCCCGACATCATAACGTTGCCCCTGACACGGTTCGCCCAAGGCGGGATCGATCCCGTTGAGCTGGGTCAGCGCGGCTTCCAATCGTTGGACCGCGGGTTGATCGCGATCAAGGTCACAGGTCTCGCTGGTGCGGAAATACGAATCGCCATTGTCATCGGCAATGGTTGAGGGGCGGCGATCGCGTTCGATCAAGGCAATCAGGTCCGCACGCAGGTCAGGTGCGATAAAATTCCTGAGCTGAAACAGTTCGATCTTGGGATGCGGCACCCCTTGTATAGAATCGCGCATGGCCAGTTTCGCGGCCACAGAATCACTTGGATTGTCCATAAAATTGACCTTACGGCGATGCTTTGCCCGCACAAGGCCCAAGGGGGCTATGAAATAATCTTGCGTGAATACAGTGTCAGGGCAGTTTTTGCTTTTCATAAAGCCCGCATTGTGCAACAGGCTCGCCCCCGTCCAAAGCGGCCTTGACCCCTCGCTCGCGATGCGTAGAGCCGGGGGTCTGCGCAAGGCTTGGTGAGACCATCGGTCAACCCTTCGGGGTCATCAGGGCGGGCATGTGGCGATCGTAGCTCAGTTGGTTAGAGCGCCGGTTTGTGGTACCGGAGGTCGCGGGTTCGAACCCCGTCGATCGCCCCATTTTCCCCCTGTTTGTCCAAGGCCCCACCGGTCAATGCGCACAGTTAGTGAGGCGCTTGGCTATGACTGCTTTTTGGACCGAACCCGATTTTGACGATCACGAGATGGTGCATGTTGTGCGCGATCGAGGCTCGGGGTTGACGGCGATTATTGCGGTCCATTCCACCCATTTGGGCCCCGGTGCGGGCGGCACGCGGTTCTGGCATTATCCCGATCCCAAAGACGGTTTGCGCGACGCGCTGCGCCTGTCGCGCGGGATGAGCTATAAAAACGCTATGGCCGGCCTGCCGATGGGCGGGGGCAAGGCGGTGATCCTGGCTGATGATGCGCGCACCAAAACACCCGAAATGCTCGCCGCCTTTGGCGATGCGGTCGAGGGGCTGGGCGGGCGTTATGTCACAGCCGAGGATGTCGGCATCAGCGAGGCCGATATGGTCGCCGTCTCGCAGCGCACCGCGCATGTCTCGGGCCTGCCGGTATCGGGCGAAGACAGCGCGGGCGGCGATCCCGGCCCGTTCACATCCTACGGTATCTATCTCGGCATCAAGGCCGCGGTGCGCCACAAGCTGGGCACTGATGATATGCGCGGCGTGCATGTCGCGGTGCAGGGCACAGGCAGCGTGGGCGGCGGTGTGGCCAAATTGCTGGCCAAGGACGGCGCGCGTTTGACGCTGGCCGATATTCACGCCGATGCGGTCGCCGCTCTGGCGCAGGAACTGGGCGCGGATGTGGTCGCCCCCGATGCGATCCTGACCACGCCATGCGACGTGCTCAGCCCCAATGCGCTGGGCGCGATCCTTGATGAGCGCAGCATTGACGCGCTCCAGACCCAGATCGTTGCCGGCGGGGCCAACAATCAATTGGCGCGCGCGCATCACGGCAAGGCGCTGTTCGAGCGCGGCATCCTTTATGCCCCCGATTATGTCATCAATGCCGGCGGGATTATTTCGGTCGCAACCGAATATCTGGCCCGGCGCGATGGCCACCATGCCAGCAAGGCCGACGTCAACGCCCGGATCGAACAAATCCCCGCGCGGCTCGAACAGGTCTGGCAAACCAGCCAGGCGAGCGGCACATCGCCCGATATCGTCGCCGATCAAATGGCACAGGAATTGATCGGGCGCGGGGCCGCGGCATAATCATAGGGTCGCCCGAGCGGCATTGAACCTATACGTGCATGGCATTGGAAATTATCGGCGATGCGCGTTATCCGCTATGGCATGCGCAGCCGATTAATGGTGCTCCATATGCCGGGCCAAAGCATCCAATTGCTCAAAATACAGCGTGGCTTGCGCGTTTTGCGCTCTTGCGGGCCGCGCTTCAGGCTCTAATACGGTGCGAGCAGGGAAACGACAGTGCATATCTACGCCAATCCTAAGCGCTTTTTGAAGCTGGCCAACTGGCTCATGCCGCTCCTGTTCTGGGGCGGGGCGGGCTTGGCGCTTGCAGGGATTTTTTGGGGGCTGTTCATGGTCCCGCCCGACCGTTTGATGGGCGAAAGCGTGCGAATTTTGTTTATCCATGTGCCGGCGGCGTGGCTGGGCATGGGGGGATGGGCCGGTCTGGCGATTGCATGCGCGGCGTTGCTCATATGGAAACATCCTTTGTCGGGAATTGCAGCGCGCGCGATCGCGGTGCCCGGCATGGTCTTCACCGCGATTTGTCTGGCCACCGGATCGATCTGGGGCCGTCCGACCTGGGGCACGTGGTGGGAATGGGACGGGCGGCTGACATCGATGTTGGTCCTGTTGTTCCTCTATGGCGGTTTTATCGCTCTGGCCCAGGCATCCGCGCGCGAAGGCGGATCGTTCAAAATTCCGGCCATTTTCGGCCTTGTCGGCGCGATCAATGTGCCGATCATCAATCGCAGCGTGGTGTGGTGGAACTCGCTCCACCAACCGCCCTCGATCACGGTCGGCAAAAGCGCGATTGACCCTGTCTATTTGTGGCCGCTTTTGGCGGCGACTGTGGGTTTTTCGCTCTTGTTCGGGGCCTTGGTTATGATGCGGATGCGGGCGCTGATCGCGGAGCAACAGGTTGAGGCGCGCTTGCGCCGCCGTGCGTTGGACGATGATCAAACCGGCCATGATGCGCCGACCGGTTCCGTCGCCCAATCGGGCGGGGGCGATACGGGGCAAAGTTTGGGGAATGCGTAATGCGTGAGGCATTGGACCATTGGCCGTTTGTGATCGGTGCCTTTGCGTTGGGCATGGGGGCGATCGCGATATTGACCGCGTGGAGCTACACCACAATGCGCCGCGCAGAGGCGCGCCGTGACGCGATGAAGAGGCGTTGAGCAGATGGCAGAGTTGAAAGCCAAGCATCAACGCATGACGCTGGTGATTCTGGCGCTGGTGGCGATTGTGGCGGCCGGATTGATCGCGACCTGGACGCTGCGCAATCAGGCGAATTATTTCTACCTGCCCGAACAAATCGCGGCCGAGCCCCCTTCGGTGGGTCAGGCGGTGCGGCTGGGCGGGATGGTTCAGGCCGGTTCGATCACCACGCAAAGCGACGGGATCACAGTCAATTTCGTGGTCACCGGCAACACTGCGGACACGGTGTCGGTGACCTATAGCGGGATTTTGCCCGACCTGTTCGTCGAAGGGTCGGGCGTGGTCGCCGAAGGCAGCCTGCAAGCCGATGGCACCTTCCTCGCCACCAATTTGCTCGCCAAGCATGATGAAAATTATGTCCCACGCGAACTCGAAGGCTTGGATGGACACCAAGAGCCGCAAGATGCGGCCGCCTATGCTGAAACGGTCGCAGGGTTGGAGCAGGCAAGATGATCGCGGAACTGGGACTTGCCGCCTTGTGGCTGTCGGCTGCTTTGGCGGTGTTGCAGATGGTGTCGGGCGCGCTGGGCCTGCGTGATGGGCCTGATGGGCAAAATGGGCCCGATGGGAAAGCCCGCGCGCAAAGTTATGCCATTTACGCCCGCCCCGCTGCGGTGGTGCAGGCATTTCTGGCGGTGCTGGCCTTTGGCTTGCTGCTCTATGCCTTTGCGGTGACTGATCTGTCGATCAAACTGGTCGAGACCAATTCGCATTCGGCCAAGCCGTTTATCTACAAACTCACCGGGACCTGGGGCAATCACGAAGGGTCGATGTTGCTATGGGTTGCGGTGCTGGCTTTGTCGGGGGGATTGCTCGCCGGGTTAGAGCGGCGTTTGCCCGAAAAGACGATGTCGGCGACGCTGGCGGTGCAAGGGTTTGTGGCGCTGGGCTTCTATGCGTTTTTGATCTTGTCCTCGAACCCGTTTGAACGCCTGCCCGTGGCGCCGCTGGAAGGGTCGGGGCTCAACCCGTTATTGCAGGATATCGGCCTCGCGATCCATCCGCCCACTTTGTATGTTGGCTATGTCGGCCTCTCGATCGCATTCAGCCTGTGTATGGGCGCGCTGATCACGCGGCAGGTGACGCCCGAATTTGCCAAAGTGCTGCGCCCATGGGTGTTGGGGGCGTGGGTGTTTTTGACCTTCGGGATCACGGCGGGGTCCTATTGGGCTTATTACGAGCTGGGCTGGGGCGGCTGGTGGTTTTGGGACCCGGTTGAGAATGCCTCGCTCATGCCGTGGCTGGCGGCGACCGCTCTGCTCCATTCGGTTAGCGTTCTGGCCGCGCGCGATGCCTTGCGGACATGGACGATTATGCTGGGCGTGCTGGCCTTTTCGATGTCGATGCTGGGCACGTTTCTGGTCCGCTCCGGCGTTTTGACCAGCGTCCACGCTTTCGCTGTCGATCCCGAACGCGGCAGCTTTATCCTCGCGCTTTTGGGCCTGTATATCGGCGGCAGTCTGGCGATTTTCGCAGTGCGCGCGAGCAGTATTGCCGAAGGCACACGTTTCACCGCGACCAGCCGCGAGGGCGCTTTGGTGTTCAACAATGTGATGCTCTCGGCGATTTTGGCGATTGTCTTGCTGGGCACGCTCTACCCGCTTTTGACCGAAGCGTTCGATGTCCGGGTCAGCGTTGGCCCGCCCTATTTCAATCCCGCCGGGGCGATCTTTGCCATTCCGATGTTCGCGGTGATGGCGGTGGGCCCGCTATTGCGGTGGAAGAATGACAATCCCGGACGGATCCAGTTTGAGCTGAAAGCGCTGTTGGCGATTGTTATCGCGGTGATCGCGCTGGTTGCGATCCTGGGCGATTATTCGGTGCTCTCGCTCTTGGGGCTGGGGATGGCGATTGCGCTGGCTGTGGCGGCGTTTCTGCCGCTTAGGGGGCGCGTTTTGCGGCGCGTGCCTTTGGCGACATGGGGCATGGTGATGGCCCATTTCGGGGTTGCTGTGTCGCTGTTCGGCATGGCCAGTGAGAGCGCGTTCACAACCGAAAGGCTGGCCGCGATGGCGCCGGGCGATGCGACCGATACCGGCGGCTGGACGATCCAATTGGAAGAGGTGTCCCCCGTCGCCGGGCCCAATTGGACCGCGATGGAGGCGCGCATCATGGCAAGCCGCGGCGACGAGGAACCCACTTTGCTCACCCCCCAAGCGCGCAATTTCTGGTCCCCGCCGCAACCCACCAGCGAAAGCGCGCTGATCAC
Organism: Erythrobacter sp.; assembly: GCA_013214365.1. GTDB lineage: Bacteria > Pseudomonadota > Alphaproteobacteria > Sphingomonadales > Sphingomonadaceae > Erythrobacter. The sequence goes on along the minus strand of JABSPI010000005.1, from coordinate 3,842 downwards.
GCGTTGGAATGGACAATTATACGCCGTGATCGGCGACCGCGCAGGGGTCGATGCACGCGGCCGCGAACGGTGGCAGATCCGGGTGTGGTGGAAACCGTTTGTGACCTTCATCTGGTATGGCGGGGTCTTGATCGCAATGGGCGGAATTTTGTCGATTGCGGGCCGGGTGCGGGTGGATCTGAAACGCCGCAATGCCAAGAAAATCGCCGGGCAAAGGCGCGCTGATCTTGATGCGCTTGACGAAGACAAACTGCCGGAGCCTGCCGAATGATGCGCGCCCTCTATCTCGTGCCGCTTGCGCTGTTCCTGTTTTTTGCCGGGCTCGCCGCCTTCATGCTGAACCAGCCCAAACAGCAGGATGTGCCCTCGCAAATGATCGCGCAGCCGCTGCCCGAATTTTCCTTGCAGCCTGCGATTGCCGGCATGCCCGGTGTGCGCCGGGCCGATCTGGTCGGGGGGCAACCGCGCCTGCTCAACATCTGGGCGAGCTGGTGCCTGCCTTGCATTGCCGAGGCGCCGCATTTGGAGGCATTGCAAAGCCAGGGGGTCGAAATCATCGGGATCGCGGTGCGTGACCGGCCCGAAGCGGTGGCCGATTTCCTCGGGCGTTATGGCAATCCTTACACCCGGATCGGGGCCGATGATATTTCCTCTTTGATGATCGAAATCGGTGCATCGGGTGTGCCCGAAACCTATGTCATCGATGCCGAGGGCAATATCCGCTATCAGCATATCGGCGATGTCCGCGCGGACACTGTGCCTTTGCTGCTGGAAAAGCTGGAGGAGGTGCGGTGATGCGGCTCGTGATTGCGCTGCTGGCTTTGATTGCCGCGCCCTTGGCGGCGCAAAATGCGATGCCCGCCGCGCCCTATGCCTACACCCAGCTCGACGACCCCGCGCTTGAGGCGCAGGCGACCGAGTTGATGGAAACCCTGCGCTGCCTCAAATGCCAGTCGCAAAGCATCAATGACAGCGATGCCCCCATGGCCGGCGATATGCGCCATCAGGTCCGCGCGCGGCTGTTGGCCGGGGAAAGCCCCGAGCAAATCCGCAGCTGGCTGATCACGCGTTATGGCGATTATGTCAGCTACCAACCCGAGATGAGCGCGACGACATGGCCGCTCTTTGCGATCCCCCTGGTGCTTGTCGCGCTGGTCGGGCTGGCTCTGCTGGGCCGGTTGCGCCGGCGCGCAGATGCGGGGGATGCGGGTGATATGGGGGATGCGGCATGATCGGCGGCTGGCTCGCGATTTTGGCGCTTGCTTTGGCCGCCTTTGCGATTGCGGCGTTCACTTTGCGCCTCCCGCGTGAGGGGTTTGCGGTGTTTGGCGCGTTTTTGTTGCTGGGCGTGGTGGGCTATTCTTTCCAAGGGTCACCCGGCCTGCCCGGCGCCCCCAAACAGCCCGACCGCGCGCGTGAACAGCAATCGGGCGAAGCTATGGTGGATGCGCGCCAAGCCTTGTTCGCGAGCATAGCCATGCCGCAATATCTGGTGATGTCGGACGGGCTGGCGCGCAATGGCAAATTTGCTGATGCGGCGGCCACTTTGCGCGGTGGTCTGCGGCAAAATCCCGATGATGTGGAAGCGTGGGTGGCGTTGGGCATGGCATTGACGGGCCATGCCGATGGCACTGTGACGCCGGCGTCATTTTATGCCTATGGCCGTGCGCGCGTGCTCGATCCGGCCAATCCGGCAGCGGATCTGTTTCTGGGCAATTCCTTTCTGCAAAGCGGCAATGTGCTGGCCGCGCGCGACACCTGGGCGCAGCTTTTGGCCAATTCCCCCGAAGATGCGTCCTGGCGGCCCGGACTGGAACAGCGTGTTGAGCGCCTCGACCAGATGATCGCCAATGCGCCGATGCTGCAATAGGCGTTGGGGTGTGCAAGAACGATGCGCCTTCGGGATCTGGCTGCGCGAATGTTGCAGCTGCGAAGCGGCGGTGCTAGAGCGCGCGACCTTGGATGGGGCGCATTGCAAAACGTGTCCCCGGGCTGCGGGATAGTCGGACCAGTATGAGCGAAAGCACAGCTCCCTCGCGCGAGACGCATTCTTCGGGACACGCACATAGCGGTTCGAAGACGGCCTTGGCGGTCGGCGCAATCGGTATCGTCTTCGGCGATATCGGCACCAGCCCGCTTTATGCCTTTCGCGAAACCTTTGCCGGCACCGCCACCGTGGCGATTGACCGGATGCATGTGCTGGGCGTGGTCAGCTTGATCTTCTGGTCGATGTTGCTGGTGGTGGCGATCCAATATGTCACTATCCTGATGCGCGCCGACAATAAGGGGCAGGGCGGTAGCCTGGCTCTGGTGGCGTTGTTGTCGCGGCATATCGGCAAATCGAGCTATGGCTGGCTGGTTGTGCTGCTTGGCGTGTTTGCGACCTCGCTGTTTTATGGCGATTCGATGATCACCCCGGCCATTTCGGTCCTCTCGGCGGTTGAGGGTTTGACCGTGGTCGATCCCGGATTGCAGCAATATGTGATCCCTATCGCGCTGGGTTTGCTGGTCTTCCTGTTTGTTTTGCAAGCCCGCGGAACCGCCAAAGTGGGGGCGTTGTTTGCCCCGGTGATGATCGTCTACTTCACGGTGATTGCGCTGCTGGGTGGGTGGCAGATCATCAACAATCCCGACATTTTGTGGGCGCTCAACCCCTATTATGCGGTGATGTTCTTTGTCACTGACGGGCTGGTCGCCTTNCTTGCGCTGGGCGCGGTGGTGTTGGCGGTGACGGGGAGCGAGGCGCTTTATTCGGATATGGGTCATTTCGGCCGCGGACCGATGCGTTTGTCATGGTTCGGCTTTGTGATGCCGTGCCTGTTGCTCAACTATTTTGGGCAAGGTGCGATGATCGCCGGCCTGCCGGCGCAAGAGGCGGCCATTGCGGTGCAAAATCCATTCTTCCTGCTCGCCAGCGAGGAATGGCGTCTGCCGCTGGTTTTGCTGGCGACATTGGCGACCTTCATCGCCAGCCAAGCGGTGATTTCGGGCGCGTTTTCGATCACCCATCAGGCGGTCCAGATGGGCTTTATGCCGCGCCTCTCAATCCTTCACACATCCGAAACCGAAGGCGGCCAGATTTATATTCCGGTGGTCAATTGGGCGTTGATGATTGCGGTGATCTTGCTGGTTCTGACTTTCCAAAGCTCGTCCAATCTGGCCGGGGCATATGGTATTGCGGTGACCGGCGCGGTGACGATTGACACATTGCTGATGGCGGTCTTGCTGATCGGTGTGTGGAAATGGAAGTGGTGGTATGCCGCCCCTGTTGTGCTGCTGTTCCTGATTGTTGATGGGGCCTATTTCGCTGCCAACCTCACCAAAGTGCCCGATGGCGGGTGGTTCCCGCTGCTGATCGGGTTTGTCGCCTTCACTTTGCTCACCACTTGGGCGCGCGGGCGCAAATTGATGCGCGAGCGTATGGGCGAGGGCGCCTTGCCGATGGAAATCTTTGCCAAATCGGCCAAAAATTCCGCCCTGCGCGTGCCGGGCACCGCGATCTTCATGGCGTCGAGCACGGCGGGCGTGCCGTCGGCTTTGTTGCACAATATCAAGCACAACAAAGTGCTGCATGAACGCGTGGTGATCCTGACCGTGGATATCCAGGACGTGCCCTATGTCGACCCGTCCGAGCGGTGCGAATACAAGGATATGGGCGACGGCTTTTACCGCGCGGTGCTGCGCTATGGCTTTATGGAAGAAACCAATGTGCCCGAAGGTTTGAAAGCCATGGGGATTTATTGCGGTGGTGAGTTTGACATGATGCAAACCAGCTTCTTCCTCTCGCGCCAAACCCTGCTGGCGAGCGAGAAGCCGGCCATGCCGATCTGGCGCGAGAAGAT
>JABSPI010000487.1 GCA_013214365.1 Erythrobacter sp. | reverse complement strand
ATCCGGGCGGTGTCGGGATCGGACGGATCGTCGATCATCACGGTGCAATTCAGCCTAGAAACTGATGCCGATATCGCGGCAGTGGAAACTCAGAACCGCGTGACACAGGTCTCACCGCAATTGCCCGCAGTTGTAAATAACATCGGGGTCACAGTGCGCAATGCATCGGCTGATACCTTGATGTATGTCGCGTTCTATTCGCCCTCGGATTCTTATGATCGCACTTTTGTCTCCAACTATCTCGACAATATCATCGTCGATGAGTTGAAGCGGGTTCAGGGTGTGGGCGATGTGGCAGTTTATGGATCGCCTTTTGCCATGCGGGTATGGCTCAAGCCTGATCGGCTCGCCGCTCTCGGGCTGACACCGATGGATGTGGCATCCGCAGTGGCTGAACAAAACGCACAGGCCGCGCCTGGTGCGGTCGGGCAGCCCCCGACCCAGACAGCCAGCGGGTTCCAATACTCGCTTGAACTGCAAGGCCGTATCAACGAGGTTGATGAGTTCAAGAATATCGTCCTGCGAAGCGGCAATGAAGGCTCGCTGGTGCGGCTGGGTGATGTGGCGCGGATTGAATTGGGCGCCAAAGGATATGCGCAAGAAGCATCTCTTAATGGCAAGCCGGCTGCTGCGGTTGGGATCGCCTTGTCGCCTGGCGCAAATGCGATGACCACCGCCGAAGAGCTCAAGGCCCGGCTGGAGGAAATGCGTACCAGATTTCCACCCAGTTTCGATTATGAAGTGGTGTATGATTCCTCCGAATTCGTCGAGGAATCCATTGCCGAGGTTGGCCACACTTTGCGCGATGCGGTGTTTCTGGTTTTGCTGGTCGTCTTCCTTTTCCTGCAAAGCTGGCGCGCGACATTGATCCCGATGTTAGCTGTCCCGGTGTCGTTACTGGCGACATTGATCGCATATCAGGCGTTGGGCTTTTCGATCAACACGCTGTCGCTTTTTGGGATGGTGCTGGCGATCGGGATTGTGGTCGATGATGCCATCGTTGTGGTCGAAATGGTCGAACACAAGATGGAGCATGAAGGGCTGGGCCCAAGAGACGCCACCCGCGAGGCGATGGATGAGGTGTCCGGCCCGGTTGTGGCAATTGCGCTGGTCTTGTCGGCGGTGTTTGTGCCCATGGCATTCGTGCCCGGCGTCAGCGGCCAATTGTATCAGCAATTCGCGCTGACGATTGCGGTCTCGACCATGTTCTCGGCATTGATCGCCCTGACGCTCACTCCGGCTTTATGCGCCTTGTTGCTCAAGCCAAAATCGGACAATCCGCCGGACAATGTCCTGACCCGTTTCTTTGACCGGTTCAATGCCGGGTTCAACCGCCTGACCCAGCGTTATGGCGCGTTTGTGGGGCTGACCACGTCGAGCCTTAAAAGGGTGGCGATTTTCCTCGCTGTTCTTGTTGTGGCGGTGGGTTTGTTGTTCCGCGTCACGCCGACCGGATTTGTGCCCGATGAGGACACTGGTGCATTCTTCGTTCAGGCCTTGTTGCCCGATGCCTCGAACAGCGAACGCACCGCGCAAGTGCTCGAAGGGTTCACCGCCAAG
>JABSPI010000486.1 GCA_013214365.1 Erythrobacter sp. | reverse complement strand
CTCGAGCAAGAGCGCGAAGATCTGATGGAAGAGCTGGCGACCACCAAGTCGACGCTCAAGCCCAAGAAGATCATCAAACGTTTGAAGGTCGTCGAAAGCTTCATCGAATCGGGCAACCGTCCCGAATGGATGATCCTCGAAGTGATCCCCGTGATCCCGCCAGAGCTGCGCCCGCTCGTGCCGCTCGATGGTGGCCGTTTTGCGACGTCGGACTTGAACGATCTCTATCGCCGCGTGATCAACCGCAACAACCGTTTGAAGCGTCTGATCGAGCTGCGTGCGCCTGACATCATTGTCCGCAATGAAAAGCGTATGCTGCAAGAAGCGGTCGATGCCCTGTTTGACAATGGCCGCCGTGGCCGCGTCATCACCGGTGCGAACAAGCGTCCGCTCAAATCGCTCTCCGACATGCTCAAGGGTAAGCAGGGCCGCTTCCGTCAGAACCTGCTCGGTAAGCGCGTTGACTATTCGGGCCGTTCAGTGATCGTGACCGGTCCTGAGCTTAAACTGCACCAATGTGGTTTGCCTAAGAAGATGGCCTTGGAGCTGTTCAAGCCGTTCATCTATGCCCGTCTCGATGCCAAGGGTCTCTCGATGACCTTGAAGCAGGCGAAGAAATGGGTCGAGAAAGAGCGCAAGGAAGTTTGGGACATCCTTGACGAAGTGATCCGTGAGCACCCCGTTCTTTTGAACCGTGCACCCACGCTTCACCGTTTGGGCATCCAGGCGTTTGAGCCTGTGCTGATCGAAGGTAAGGCGATCCAGCTGCACCCGCTGGTCTGCTCGGCGTTCAACGCCGACTTTGACGGCGACCAAATGGCGGTCCACGTGCCGCTGTCGCTCGAAGCTCAGCTCGAAGCGCGCGTCTTGATGATGTCGACCAACAACATCCTCTCGCCCGCCAACGGCAAGCCGATCATCGTGCCTTCGCAGGATATGGTTCTGGGTCTGTATTATCTGTCGATGGAACGTCAGGAAAAAGCCCCTGAATTCCTCGAAAACGAAGACGGATCCAAGGTCGAGAAGCTGCCGCGCTTTGCCGATATGGCCGAAGTGCACCAAGCGCTTGAGACCAAGGCGGTTACGCTCCACACCAAGATCCTCGCCCGCGTCCCGCAGGCCGACGAAGATGGCAATATCGTCATGCGCCGGTTTGAAACCACGCCAGGCCGGATGTTGATCGGTGAATGTCTGCCGAAAAACCACAAGGTTCCCTACGACATCATCAACCGCCTTCTGACCAAGAAGGATATCGGCGATGTGATCGACGAAGTGTACCGTCACACAGGGCAAAAAGACACGGTTCTGTTCGCGGATGCGATCATGGTGCTGGGCTTCCGCCACGCATTTAAGGCCGGGATCTCCTTTGGTAAGGATGACATGATCATCCCCGACGCCAAAGAAGGCATGGTTGCAGAGACGAAGAGCTTGGTGGCTGACTATGAGCAGCAATATCAAGACGGTCTCATCACCCAGCAAGAGAAGTACAACAAGGTTATCGATGCTTGGTCCAAGTGCGGCGACCTGGTTGCTGACGCGATGATGGCCGAGATTAAATCGCAGCCGATCGACAA
>JABSPI010000485.1 GCA_013214365.1 Erythrobacter sp. | reverse complement strand
TCGGCAAGCTGTTGGACTGCCTCGAGGAACTCGGGATTCGCGACAACACCATAATCGTCCTGTGGGGCGATAATGGTTGGAAGTTGGGCGAGCATGCCAGCTGGTGCATGTAGTGGCCCCGGCTGAGGTTGTACAGCCTATGCTGCATTTTTCTGGAGTGCATCCTCGAATTCGACGGGGCTGGCGTAGCCCAGTCGCGAATGCATCCGCTCGTTGTTGTACTTGCTGATCCAGTCGCCGATGACCTGCTCGGCCTCCGCGATGGTCTTAAACGAATAGCACCATGCGCATTCCTCCTTGAAGGTTTTGTTCCAGCGCTCGACGACACCGTTGGCCGAGGGGCAGTGATAAGGGGTGAACTCTTGGGTGATGCCAACACCCTTAATGCATTTCAGGAATGATTTAGACAGGAAGATCGAGCCATTGTCCGTCCGCAATGACAAGCTCTCGGGCACCGCACCGATGGCACCGAAGCGGCTCAGAACGGCATCCTCGACGGCAGTGATCGCCTCCAAAGACCGCCCTCTGTCCGAGAACACGTAGGAAATGATTTTGGCGCTGCAGCAGTCGATAACAGGAATGAGATTCATCCAGCCAGCTTCCTCGACGTATACCTTGGTCAGATCGGTTGCCCAGCGGGTGTTCGGCGTGTCCACAACGATCTTTGTCTTGGGGTTGGCGACGTTCGTGCGTTTGCGACCTTCGGGGCCGGTCACCTTCTTGCCGCGAGGACGACGAATCGGGGTGGCTTGCCAGCCCTTGAGCTTGATGATCCGATGAACGCGATTACGCCCTACCTCGACGCCCTGACGGAACTTCAGATGCGCCCAGACGCGACGATAGCCAAACTCTGGGTTCCCTTTGATGACCTCGCGTATCAACGTCGCCAGCTCTTCGTCGATTGCCGGCGGCCTTGGCTTGGAAGCCGGCTTCAACCCTTCGTAGTAGCTGCTCCGGGGATAACCCAATACCCGGCAAACCCGACTTACGGAATATCCATTGTCTACGGCTTTGCTCACGACCATCCCTTTTTTTTAACGAAGTCTTTGGCGAAGTCCATCACTTCCTTGTCCAAGGTCATCTCGCCGATCTTGCGTTCCGCCTGCGCCAACTTCTGTTCAAGCTCAGCTTCCCGAGAGCTCTGGCCGGCACCCTTCAGGCCGTTTGTACCTGCCTCGAGGAACGCTTTTTTCCAGGCAAAGAAAGTCGACTGAGGGATGCCGCTCTCCCGGCAGAGCTCAGCAACGGTCTTGTTGCCTGACAAGGATGCAATTACCAACTCCGCCTTGCGTGCCGCGGTCCATCGTTTCTGCTTCTCTTTTTCCATCCGAATACCTTTCTACAGCGCGAATTTATCGTTCTCGCGGCGAGCGCCCCATGGGGCGGCCCTCCGGGCCCGGCCTCAGCCCAGACCGCGCTTCGCGCGCCCTGGGTCCCCTTCGGCCTACCTGTCGTCCGCCGAACACTCCAATTCCATACTGTCCGATTTTTTTCCGGGGCAGAATATGCAAAATCGAAAAGGCCATGGCGGTTGTTAGATTGATTTTGCCGAACAACTAACAAAGGAACACGCCATGGCCAAG
>JABSPI010000484.1 GCA_013214365.1 Erythrobacter sp. | reverse complement strand
CCATTCGCTGCGCTCATTACTGCTATAGGTTATCCTGGACGTTAGTCCATTAAATTAAAATTTATTCGATGCTTAGAACAAGTTTTCTGGTTAACCAAAAGTTTAAAAAAATGAAATTGAAACGAAGTAAGAGAAAAGTTAACTGACTCTCTCCGGCCAATTCATAGAACAGATCCAAACTTTAAAGCGAGAAGTCAAACAACAACAAAACTCCGCTAATACCGCTTCGTCATTGTCAAAACTGTCTCCTAAACGGGAAGACAAACGAAAAATTAAAAGTCAAAAGACACCTAACAAACAAAGAACAAAAAAGATCGGACTAACAAAAAAGTCAACCTAATAGCATCCATTCGCTGCGCTCATTAGCTGCTATAGGTTACTTAAGACGTTAGAGTCAAGAAAAAAATAATTGAAAGAAAGTCAAACTTAAGGTCACTTAGTTCACCAAGAAACACTTTTCAAAAAGCTTGGCAAACGGCAAAGCGAGAGCTGAAAACTAAACCACTATGGACTGAAAGTCCATAGGTTTTTTACGGACTGAAAGTCCGACGTCATTCAAGAAAAAAGTTATCAGAGGAATCAGGCTTATCTCTATGGTGTTCTATATATTCATTAACCATTTCTTCAGAAATGTTACCGGTACTCCAAGCGCCATAGCCAATTGCCCAAAAATGCTGTCCCCAATACCTTCTCTTAAGTTCAGGAAATTCTTTTTGAAGCATACGAGAGCTCCGGCCCTTAAGTCGTTTTACCAAATCGGAGATTGAAAGAGATGGAGGGTATTCAACATGCATATGTATATGATCTGAACTAACAACACCCTTTAAAATTTTTACATCCAGAGCATTTACGCCTTGGATTAAAAGCTCACGGCAGCGGACTTTAATATCGCCAGTGAGTACTTTGTAACGATATTTCGTGACCCAGACTATGTGGACACTTAAATTGCTAACTGTATGATGACTATAACGTGGACTTCCCATAAGAATTATGCTAACACAAGACCAAACTACATTCAAGCTAAAGCCTTGCACTAAAGTGCATAGTTTCAACTAGCGGACTGAGACAATGAAATTTTATGAAACTATTGATCAAAGCTAAAAGTACTTGGAAAGCGAGGACTTTTTCGGAGAGGACGCTTAAGATTTAACTTCTTCGAGATCAACATTTTGACGTTCTACCGCTACAAAAGAAAAAAGTTATAAACGAGATCAAACAAACGGACTATAACAAGAGGGTCAACCGAATAGCGAACACTCACTGCGTTCGCTGCTATTCGCTATAGGTTACCCAAGACGTTAGAGTCAAGAAAAAAATAATTGAAAGAAAGTCAAACTTAAGGTCACTTAGTTCACCAAGAAACACTTTTCAAAAAGCTTGGCAAACGGCAAAGCGAGAGCTAAAAAATGAAATTTTATAAAACTATTGACCAGAAGAAAAAGTACTTAGAAAACGAGAACTTTTCGGAGAGGACGCTAAAGATTGGACTTATCCGAGATCAACATTTTTATCGTTCTGACGCTACAGAAAAAAACTGTTATAAACGAGACTAAACTACTAAAAACTCTAACAAGAGGGTCAACCGAATAGCGAAC
>JABSPI010000483.1 GCA_013214365.1 Erythrobacter sp. | reverse complement strand
AAGCGGGCATCTATGCCGGCTCGACATTGCTCGATGATGGCCAGCCGGTTCTGCTGCTCGATGTGACCAATATTGCCGCGCGCTATGGCCTGGTCTCCGATGTGCGCAACCGCGTGCTCAAAGGCGGCGAAGACACGGCCAAGGCGCAAACCAAACACGTCACCCGCGGCATGTTGTTCACCGACTTAAGCGGGCGGGCTTGCGCGGTGCGATTGGAGCTTGTGCAACGTATTGAAACCGCCCCCGCCTCCGCGATCGACCGCTCAGGCGGTCATGACCGCGCAGTGATAGAGGGTGTGATCCTGCCACTGATCGGCCTGCCCGACGGGCCATTGCCAGCCGAAAAGGTGCGGTTGCTGCGGCTCACTGACGGATCGAGCCAATTGCTTTATGCGGTGCGCGAAGTGGATGATGCCGCCGAATTGGATGGGGCGTTCAAACCGGTCGCGGATGATCCCACAATCGAGGCGGTCACTTTGGTCGACGGGCGCACAGTCACAGTGCTCAACGGGCATGAATTGTTTGCCCGCCATGGGGAAATTCCCGAAACCGCCGCGCGCCCGGTGTGCCGCATCCCAACATCCGACTGGGCCCGGACCATTTTGGCCCCCTTGGTCGCATCGGCCGGTTACGAGGTCACCGAGGACGAGAACGCCCAAGAGGACGTCGCCATATGGTTTGACGATGCCTTCGAGGCCGCCAGCGCGCTCGACGTGGAAATCCGCAGCCCGGTGATCCGCCTGCGCGATGTGCCAGGGTCGAGCGAGGACAGCGAAACCGTCTACCGCTACGACCGCGATGCCCTGATCGCTGCGCTGCACGAGGCGCGCGCCGCGGCCAAAATAGCTGGAGGAGCCGGCTGATGAATAACCTGCTTGTTATGTCTCAAATCGCCGGGCGCCGCTGCGCCTTGCCGGCGCATGATGTCAAATCGGTGATTGAAATCGGCGTGGTCACGCCGGTGCCGCAAACCCCCGATTTTATCGCCGGCATCACCGCCATGCGCAGCCAGACATTGACTGTGATCGATTGCCGCCAGGCTCTGGGGTTTGATGCGGATGCCTATTCGCTCGATCACCGCGCCATCGTGGTCGCGGTGGGGGGCTATCCCTATGCCTTGCGGATCGATTCGATCGAAGACATCACCACAGGCGCTGATGAAGCGGGCGATGTGCCCGGCGGCTTTGGCAGCGAATGGTCGCGCGTGGCGACCGGGTTGATCGAAACCCGTATGGGCCCTGCTTTGTTGCTCGACCTGCCCGCATTGGTCGCCGGTCCCGAGCAACTCGGAGCTGTGGCTTAATCCAAAACTTACCTTCTTAACTTACTCCCAATCCATCCGAAGCAAGGGTGCTGTATGAATAGCTGTTTAGTCGTTGATGATTCCCGCGTGATCCGCAAAGTGTCGAGGCATATTCTCGAGACTTTGGGCTTTGCTGTCGAGGAAGCAGAGAACGGCCAAGAAGGGCTTGATGCTTGCGAGGCGGCCATGCCTGATGTCGTCCTGCTTGACTGGAATATGCCGGTGATGACCGGGATCGAATTTATCACCCAGCTGCGCAAGCGTCCGGGCGGGGACAAACCCAAAGTCGTCTTTTGCACCACC
>JABSPI010000482.1 GCA_013214365.1 Erythrobacter sp. | reverse complement strand
AAGGATACGATAATGCGTAAACTGACCCTTTCTCTTTCGGCTGCTGCGCTTGCGCTGGGCGGCTCTGGCATTGCCCTAGCGCAGCATAATGGGGCGCAGCATAATGGGGCGCAGCATAATGGCGACCGCGCCATGGCCGCCGACAGCAATGGTGACGGGGAAATCTCCCGTGCCGAATCGCGCAGCGCGGCGCTCCAAAGGTTCGAACGGCTCGACGCCAATGGCGATGGGCAAATCACCGCAGACGACCGCACCGCACGCCTCACCAACCGCTTTGCCCAAACCGACAGCAATGGCGATGGCGAAGTGACCCGCGAGGAATTGAACAATGCCCGCCTGGCGCGCGAGGCGGAGCGCGCCGAACGCCGCGAATTGCGCCAAGAGCGTATGTTTGAACGCCTCGACACCGATGGCAGCGGAACGCTCTCCGAGGCCGAAATGAACGCCATGCGCGAGGCCCGCGAAGCATCACGCGAGCAACGCCGCGCAGCGCGCCTGTCGCGCGGCGGGGACAAACGCGGCGAACGGCGCTTCGCAAGGTTGCGCCGCGCCGACACCAATGGCGACCAAGCGGTCAGCCTGGCCGAATATGAAGCCGCCGCCGAAGCCCGGTTCGCACGCCTCGACACGGACGGGTCGGGCACGATCAGCCAGGCCGAGCGTCAATCCGCCCGCGAGGCGCGCCGCGCCAAGTTGGAAGACCGGCGCGAGCGCCGCCGTGCGCGGCTGCAATCTGCGCCTCAATGACCAAACGGCTCACAACCAAAGAGCCAATGATTGATCGGCAAATGCGGGCTGTTCGCCCCCGATCCAGCCTGCACATTCTCCGATCCGGCCCGGCGCGCTTGCCTCACGTCTTGCGCGCCGGGCCATCTGCTTTCATGACAGGGGCAACACTATGACCCAAACCGCGCCCTCGATCATTCCCACACGCTTGCTGCTGGTTGACGATGAACCCACGCTGCGCGAGCCTTTGGCGGAATATCTCACAGGCCAAGGCTTCGACGTGACTCAAGCAAGCAGCGCGGCCGCGGCGCGGTCGGAATTGACCGGGGCCATCCCCGACCTTGTCCTGCTCGATATTATGATGCCGGGCGAAGATGGCTTGTCATTGTGCCGCCATCTGGTCGAGACCCAGCAGATCCCGGTGATCTTCCTGACCGCGCGGGGCGAGGCCACCGACCGGATTGTCGGGCTGGAATTGGGGGCGGATGATTATGTCGTCAAACCGTTTGAGCCGCGCGAATTGGTGGCGCGGATCCGCACTGTGCTGCGCCGGGTCAACCGCGATGGCGCGCCCGCGCGCGAAACCGAGGATTGGCATTACCAATTTGAAGGCTGGGAACTCGACCCGCTCAAACGCAAATTGACCGATCCCGATGGGGTCACCGTGCCGCTCTCGACCGCTGAATTTCGTTTGCTGCGCGCTCTGCTCGACAATCCGCGCAAGGTGATGGACCGCGATCTCTTGCTTGATCTGGTGCAGGGGCGCACCGCGCATCTGTTCGACCGCGCGGTCGACAACCAGGTCAGCCGCCTGCGCCGCAAAATCGAGGCCGACACCAGCTCGCCGCAATTGATCCTGACCGTGCGCGGCGGCGGCTATCGCTTCGC
>JABSPI010000481.1 GCA_013214365.1 Erythrobacter sp. | reverse complement strand
ACCGCGTCATTCAGCAATTCCTGGGCTTTCTCAATCGCTTTGGAATTGATCATCGGGCCGATCTCGACCCCCGGCTCAAGCCCGTCGCCAATCGTCATCGCGCCCGCCTGTTGGGTCAGCTTTTGTGCAAATTCCTCCGCAATGCTGCGCTCAACATAGATCCGGTTTGCGCACACACAGGTTTGGCCTGCATTGCGATATTTAGCCAGCATCGCGCCGCTAACAGCGGCGTCGATATCAGCATCGGCGAACACGATGAAAGGAGCATTTCCGCCCAATTCCATCGATGTGCGCTTAACCGTGGGCGCGCACATTTCGAGCAATTTGCGCCCGACCTGGGTTGATCCGGTGAAAGACAATTTGCGCACGATCGGGCTCGCGGTCAGCGCGCCGCCAACCGCGTGCGGGGTGCTGCATGGAACCACGTTGAACACGCCTTTGGGCACGCCCGCTTCAATCGCGATCTGCGCCATGGCGAGCGCTGAAAGCGGAGTGTCCTCCGCCGGTTTCGCCACCATTGTACAGCCCGCGGCCAAAGCCGGCGCGACCTTGCGCAGCAACATCGCGCTGGGAAAATTCCATGGCGTGATCGCCGCGCACACGCCCACCGGCCCCCGCGTGATCAATGCCCGCGCGCCGGCCTCTGGAAGGGGGATAATTTCGCCGTAGATCCGTTCGGCTTCTTCCGCATAAAATTTGAGATAGCCCGCGCCATATTTTATCTCGCCGCGCGCCTCAGCCAACGGCTTGCCCATTTCCTCGGTAATCAACCGGGCAAGACGTTCTTCATGGTCGAGCATCAATTCGTACCAGCGCCGCAGGATTGCCCCACGCTGAGCGGCCGACTGGCTGCGCCATCCCGCCAGCGCCCGATCCGCCGCCGCGATCGCCTGATCGGTGTCATGCGCATCGCAATCAGCCACAAGCGCGATTGTCTCGCCAGTGGCCGGATTGCTCACGGCAAATGTCCCACCGCCAATTGCGGGGCGTGGCTCACCGTCAATGATAGCGGCCCAAAGCGTGCCATTAGCAGGCGCCTCAAACGGCGCCGCGGAAATCGTCGTAGTCATGGGAGATATCCTGTCAGGGTTTAATCAGTGTTGTCCCGGTCCAGCCGGCGCGCCGGTGGCAACATCACCACCATGCTGAGCAGCAGAACCACCAACGCAATGTTCAAAAGATCAGCAAAGCTCCCGCCCTTGTCGAGCAAGAAACCGGCTGCCAAGGGCCCGGATGCGAGACCGATTTTTGAGATAAAGCCTGCCGCAGCCGCAGTGCGTCCCGCACCATCAAAAGACGAGGCCATCGCAAGCAGATAGGCCATCACCATCCCCCAGGTGATCCCGGTCCCGCAATTGGCAATCAGATAAGCAGCTCCATGCCCGCTCCAATGGAACAGCGCGGTGCCACCAAGTGTCAACAACATCACAATCGCCAGCGGCCAGAACCGGCCATATTTGTCGCCCAGCCCAATCACCGCTGCCGGGCCCAACAATGCGACCCAAGTCGCCGCGCCCAGCGCAAAACTGGTATATTCGCGGGTCAGACCATATTCGAGGCCGAGCCGGAAAATATATGACAGCAAGGCCATATTGGCCGCCTGAAACAAGAAGATCGCCAACATGGTCAGCACCAAAGG
>JABSPI010000480.1 GCA_013214365.1 Erythrobacter sp. | reverse complement strand
GGCGATGACGAAGGCAAGACCGGCGAACTTGCCATCGAAGCGGCGCAGCGCGAGCTGGAAGAGGAAACCGGCTACCGCGCGCGCGATTGGGATGTCTTGGGCGAATATTATTCCTCGCCCGGAATGGTCTCTGAAAGCTTCACCCTGTTGCGGGCACGCGGCCTGACCAAAGTGGCGCAAGGCGGCGGAATTTCAGAAGAGAATATCGAGGTCTTCCGTGTCCCGCTCGACACGTTGGCCGATTTTGTGACGCAATGGCGCGGGGCTGGCCATGGGGTGGATGTCCGTATTGCCATGCTGATGATGCCGGGTTTTTTGGGAGAGTAACGGATATGACGAAACGCTGTGAAGGCAAACTGGCGCTGGTGACTGGCGGGGCACAGGGGCTTGGCCGAGCCCATTGCATCCGCCTCGCCCAAGAAGGTGCGCGGGTTCTGGCGACCGATATTAACGGCGAAGGCGCGGCCGAAACAGCCGCAATCGTCAATGCCGAAATGGGCGATGGCACCGCCTTTGCCATCGCGCATGACGTGACCGATCCGGCCCAATGGGAAGCAGCCGTGGACGCCGCACGCGAACATTTGGGCGGGCTCAACGTCCTGGTTAACAATGCCGGGATTGGGGTTCCGGGCAATATCGAGGCGTGCGATTTTGGCGATTGGCAACGGTGTTTCGACATCAATGTCAATTCGATTTTTCACGGCTGTCAAAAGGCGCTGCCCTTGATGCGCGAACATGCGCCCGGATCGATCATCAACATCTCCAGCATTGCCGGCCTGATCGCGAGCGACACCATGCCCGCCTACAACGCTTCGAAAGCCAGCGTGTGGATGTTGTCCAAATCGATCGCACTGCATTGCGCGAAGAAGAACATGCAGATCCGTTGCAATTCGGTCCACCCAACCTTTGTCGACACGCCAATTTTGGACGGCACCGCCAAAGCGCACCAATTGGACAAGGATGTGTTGATGGACAAGCTGGCGCGGCAAATCCCGCTGCGCTTTGTCGGCGAGCCCAATGATATCGCCAATGCGGTGGTTTACCTCGCCAGCGATGAAAGCCGGTTTATGACCGGGGCCGAGATCAAGCTGGATGGCGGGATCAGCGCAATGTGACAGAGGATGAGCGGATACCGGCCACCGGTCGTCCGCCAAATCCTGCCTCTTCAGCGGAACGCGGCGGGCGGAAGCGTGCCCTACACCTTTCCCCAATAGGCTATAAAATCGAGGTGTTCGCTGAACAAGCTTTCAAAGCTTGGCTCCAAAACACCGACAATATGAACCTCTCGTTCCCCTAATTGAGGCCAGTCTTGTATTGATATTGCTTGACTGATGAGCGGTATGCCATTCGCCAACTCAATGCGTAAGCGGTCACTTCGATCCTCTATGTAATCGCCGTTAATCACATTGGCATGGTGCTCCATGTTATAGGCACCTGATGGCGTGAACTCTGCAATTGCCACACCCATAGGCGGGTCTAGAGCGATTATCTTAGCCTCGCCGATGGCTGTATCCGCTTCATAGATTATGACCCTCATGATATCCCCCTTGCCGCTAGATTTTGCGGCATCAACCAAACGTCTGCGGCCGTGTTTTACGCCACAGTTCGGCTTCTTAATCGCGCCGACCTCTCATCAAGCTACTGCTTGTA
>JABSPI010000479.1 GCA_013214365.1 Erythrobacter sp. | reverse complement strand
CATATCTGGGGCATGCCGGTGGCGATCATCGCCAATAATGGCGTGCTGTTTTCCGAAAGCGCGCAAAAAGGCGCGCATTTCATCGAGCTTGCCTGCCAGCGGCGCATCCCGCTCTTGTTCCTGCAGAATATCAGCGGCTTTATGGTCGGCGGCAAATATGAGGCGGAAGGCATCGCCAAACATGGCGCCAAGCTGGTCACCGCGGTTGCGACCGCGACCGTGCCCAAGATCACGGTCTTGATCGGCGGCAGCTTTGGCGCGGGCAATTACGGCATGGCGGGCCGGGCCTACTCCCCGCGCTTCCTGTTCACCTGGCCCAATGCGCGCATTTCGGTGATGGGCGGGGAGCAAGCCGCCAGCGTGCTCGCCACCGTCCACCGCGATGCGGACACATGGAGCGAGGAGGAGGCGGAAAGCTTCAAAGCCCCGATCCGGCAGAAATATGAGGACGAAGGCAACCCCTATTACGCCACCGCACGGCTGTGGGATGACGGGGTGATCGACCCGGTGCAGACCCGCGATGTGCTGGGGCTGGCCTTCGCTGCCACGCTGGAGGCTCCGATTGCCGAGCGGCCCGCGTTTGGTGTGTTTAGGATGTGACCGGATGATCTTCTGGACAGAGCACTCTTCACTTAGCAACCCAAGCGAGGATGAGTTAAGAGCGATCATAGCCAATGAGACCATCGATGACCGATGGATCGGTCAACTCGAGGTTTCAAAACGACATTATCTTCACACTATGGCCTTCCAGCGACCCGATGGGAACTTAGGCTTCTATCTGGAATTACGGGGGCCAGATCCTGACAATTGGTTTGAGGGCATCCCGCCGAACCGGGAAAAAGTGATCTTTGACCGGCCTTGGTGGCAGTTCTGGGGTAAGGATATCGCGGTCTATCTTTTTGAGAAGTCGGAAATGATCGAGGCATTTTTGCAATTCCTTGAAGGTCAGACCCAACCTCGTATTGCACGCTGGAGTGAGATTTCACCAAGCTACCAAGATTGATTTGCCGCTGCGCTGGATCAAATCCCCCTCGCTTTCCCTTGCGTAAATCGCCAATCCGGCCCACATAGGCGCGCCTGAGGGAGACCATTTTGCGCCACAACGAAACCCGTAATGTCACTTGGCTGTCGCGGCTGGTGAACCGGATCATCTTGATGCTCTACCGTTGGAAGGGCTGGACGATCGAGGGGGCCCTGCCCAAAAACCTCAAGAAATATGTCATCGCCGGCGCGCCGCACACCTCCAATTGGGATTTCGTGTTTTTCGCCGGCGCCACCAAAGAAGAGGCGATCCAACCCAATTTCATGGGCAAACACACCCTGTTTGAAGGGGTGATGAAAAACTTCATGCTCGATATGGGCGGGATACCGGTCGATCGCACCAAGCGCGGCGGCACGATTGAACAGATGAAAGCCGAATTTGCCCGGCGCAAGGAATTGGCTCTGGTGATCGCTGCCGAGGGCTCGCGCACCAGCGACGGCAAATGGAAATCGGGTTTCTACAATATCGCCAATGCCGCCGCCGTGCCGATCGTCCCGGCCTATGCCGACAATGAGAAAATGATCATCGGATTTGGCGAACCCTTGATGCCAACCGGCAATTATGGCGAGGATCTGCTCAAACTGGCGCAATGGTTCCGGTCCAAATTGCCCGATTACGAA
>JABSPI010000478.1 GCA_013214365.1 Erythrobacter sp. | reverse complement strand
TTTTGTCCTGTTGATTGTATTTTTCTTATAAAGAGCTTGCATATGAAATAAATATTGAATACAATGCGCAACACAAAGCCGACTTAGCTCAGTAGGTAGAGCAACTGACTTGTAATCAGTAGGTCACCAGTTCGATTCCGGTAGTCGGCACCAAAATTTAGGAGGGGTTCCCGAGTGGCCAAAGGGATCAGACTGTAAATCTGACGGCACTGCCTTCGAAGGTTCGAATCCTTCCCCCTCCACCAATATTGATAGCTGCTCTACAACTTATTAAGCGGGCATCGTATAATGGCTATTACCTCAGCCTTCCAAGCTGATGATGCGGGTTCGATTCCCGCTGCCCGCTCCATTGTTTGAAAGCTGATATAGCTCAGTTGGTAGAGCACACCCTTGGTAAGGGTGAGGTCGGCGGTTCAAATCCGCCTATCAGCACCATCTATTAATTTTTTGGTTATAATTTAATACTGTGGTCATTTTGCCACTAATATTACAACGCGAGAGGGACTAACATGTCTAAAGAAAAATTTGAACGTACGAAACCGCACGTTAACGTTGGTACTATCGGCCACGTTGACCACGGTAAAACAACTTTAACTGCAGCTATTTGTACTACATTGGCAAAAGTTTATGGTGGTGAAGCGAAAGACTTTGCTTCTATCGATAATGCTCCTGAAGAGCGTGAGCGTGGTATCACGATTTCAACGTCTCATGTTGAGTATGACACACCAACTCGTCACTATGCACACGTTGACTGTCCAGGTCACGCCGATTATGTTAAAAACATGATTACAGGTGCGGCACAAATGGATGGTGGTATTCTTGTTGTTGCAGCGACAGATGGTCCTATGCCTCAAACAAGAGAGCACATCTTACTTGGTCGTCAGGTTGGTATTCCATACATCATTGTATTCATGAACAAGTGTGACATGGTTGATGATGAAGAGCTACTTGAGTTAGTAGAAATGGAAGTTCGTGAATTACTTTCTGAATATGAATTCCCAGGTGATGATTGTCCAGTAATTATGGGTTCTGCTTTAGGTGCACTTAATGGCGAAAAAGAGTGGGAAGATAAAATTGTTGAATTAGCAGAAGCATTAGATTCATATATCCCAGAGCCAGAAAGAGCAATTGATTTACCATTTATTTTACCAATCGAAGATGTATTCTCAATTCAAGGTCGTGGTACTGTTGTTACTGGTCGTGTTGAGCAAGGCATCATTAAAGTTGGTGACGAAGTAGAAATTGTTGGTATTAAAGACACAACAACTACAACTTGTACTGGTGTAGAGATGTTCCGTAAGCTTCTTGACGAAGGAAGAGCTGGTGAGAATGTTGGTGTTCTTCTACGTGGTACTAAGCGTGATGAAGTAGAGCGTGGACAAGTACTAGCTAAACCAGGTTCAATTACACCTCATACAACATTTGAATCAGAAGTTTATGTATTATCTAAAGATGAAGGTGGACGTCATACTCCATTTTTCAAAGGATATAGACCACAATTTTACTTCAGAACAACTGACGTTACAGGTACGATTGAATTACCAGAAGGTGTTGAAATGGTAATGCCTGGTGATAACATCCAAATGGTTGTAACTCTAATTGCTCCAATTGCAATGGACGAAGGTTTAAGATTCGCTATCCGTGAAGGTGGTAGAACAGTTGGTGCTGGTGT
>JABSPI010000049.1 GCA_013214365.1 Erythrobacter sp. | reverse complement strand
GTCGGCGTCCAAGCGGTGAACCTGGCTGATGACATCACCGAAACCACGCAGAGCGCGAATGAGGCGGGCTTGCAAACGCCGCGAAATTATTTCCGCAATGACCGACGCTATTCGTTCATTTTGCGCGGAAAATTCTAGCTCCCCCAAGGAAGTTCACTCCACTTCCTGAACCCCTAAAAAGCCCGGCCGGTCTGATCGGCCGGGCTTTTTTCTTTGAAAGTTTTGCGGCAGGAAACACGCCATGGTGCTTGAGACGATCGATCTAATTATCATTGCGGGCTACGCGCTGGCATTGCTGGGCATTGCTTTGATGGTCAGCCGCGAGCCGGCCGGACGCGACAAAAACACCGAGGATTATTTCCTCGCCGGGCGCGCTTTGCCGTGGTGGGCAATCGGGGCGTCCTTGATCGCCTCGAACATTTCGGCCGAACAGATTGTTGGCCAATCTGGCCAGGGTTTTGCGATCGGGATCGCGATTGCGGCTTACGAATGGCAGGCGGCGATTGTGCTGTTGATCGTGGCCAAATATTTCCTCCCGATCTTTTTGAAGCGGCGGATCTACACCATGCCGCAATTCCTCGATCAGAGATTTGGCGGGGGCGTGAAGAATGTGATGAGCGTCTATTGGGTGGCGCTCTACACCGCGGTCAATTTGACCGGTGTGTTGTGGTTGGGCGGCCTCACGATCAGCACTCTGACCGGGTGGGAGGTGCTGTATTCGATGATGGCGCTGGCTGGATTTGCCGCGCTCTATTCGCTTTATGGCGGGCTTAAAGCGGTCGCGCTGACGGACATTATCCAGGTTGTTATTCTGGTTTTGGGCGGGCTTGCGATCACCTGGTTTGCGCTCGATGCGCTGCCCGCTGACGGGGCGATGGGCGGCTTTGGCTATCTGATGCAGGAAATGCCGGGCCATTTTGAGATGATCCTTGCCCCAGACGATACCGGCTATGATGCTTTGCCGGGGATCTGGACGCTGCTGGGCGGGCTGTGGGTGCTGCATTTCAGCTATTGGGGGTTCAACCAATATATCATTCAGCGCGCATTGGGCGCAGAGAGCCTGGGCGAGGCGCAAAAGGGGCTCGCCTTTGCCTCATTCCTCAAATTGCTGGTGCCGTTTATCGTTGTGATCCCGGGGATTGCGGCGGTGATCTTGGCGCAGCAAGGCGTGCTCGATGGGGAGGCGTTGAGCGCCCGCTCGGATCAGACTTATGGCCAATTGATGGGGTTTGCGCCCGCTGGCCTGCGCGGTCTGGTGTTTGCCGCCTTGATCGCGGCGGTGGTCTCCTCGCTTGCCTCGATGATGAACTCGATCTCGACCATTTTCACCATGGACCTGTATCGCAGCTGGCGCCCACAGATGGCGGAGGGGCATTACGTCACCGTGGGACGCGTCAGCGCCTTTGCCGCGATGGTTGCGGCATTGATCCTTGCCGAACCGTTTCAGGGCAGTTTTGAAAGCGCGTTCCAAACCGTGCAGGAATATACCGGCTTTATCGCGCCCGGCGTGGTGGTGGTGTTCTTGCTCGGCTTCTTTGACCGGCGCAGCAATGCCGCAGGCGCGTTCACCGCTTTGTTCGGATCGGTGGGGTTGAATATTGCGCTCAAATTCGGGGCGCCGGATCTGGAATTTATCATCCGCATCTGGATCGTGTTTGTGGTCTCCTTGATCGCGGCGGCTGTGGTCTCGCGCATGACCCGCGCGCCCGACGAGGACCGCATCGTCAATCTCAAAGACATCGCCTTTGCCACCAGCACGTTGTTCAACACGATGGCCGCATTAACGATTGCCATCTTTGTTGGCCTGTATGTCTGGCTGTGGTGACGTGATGGAGTGATCCCGCCTGACGGCGCAAGGGAGGGAAGGGTCCATCCGGGCCCTATACAGTCAACGCGCAGTGGGTTTTAACCGCCCACTGCGCGTTGATTTTTCCAGGATCGCTCGGACCTCTTGCCCCCCGGCGGCGCCCCATTGCACACGGGCACGTGCGCACCTGGTCGCGGTTACACCGTCATCGAAGTGCCGCGATAGATTTTGGAACGATAGCGCGAATCCTGCGCATCAGGCAGCGGCGCACCCACCAACAACACCGCGCGGGTGAAGCGTTTGAGCTCCTCTGCATGTTCGTCGGCATCGCGCGGTTCCTCGCTCGACACGGTCCGGGTCAGGTTGATCTGGTTGACCGGCACGTCATGGACCAGACGCTGGTTCTCGGTCGCAATCGTCGCGGTGAAAGCGTGCAGGCTGGTCTTGACGAAATTGGCCAGCGCCACGCCCGCCCCATCAGCGCCAAAGGGCACGTCGGGCGAGACCAGCACCACTTGGCATTGATCATACAATGATGCCTTGCGCGCGATGCGGTAATGGCGGGTGATATTGTCCTCGACCAATTGCGAGAAATCGGCCGTGGACAACGGATTGCCATCCTCGAACAAATGGTCGGGCAGGGCATCGCCCGGCATCGACAAGACGGTTGTGGGCCGGCCCCATTTGGCCAACGCATCGTCCATCGCCTGCTCGATTGCATCGCCCGCGATCAAGACCTGCAGCGCATCCTTGCGCAAATCCGCCGGCAGCAATTCGCGAACCTGTTTCTCGCTCGCTTTGCTTTTGGCGATCATCACCACTTTGGCAACTTCGCAGTGATCGACCAATTCCTCGATTGTGGCGGCGACATAATCGGACAAATGATCGCCTATGATCCAGACGGTTTTGCCCTTCATCTTGTCGATCCGCTCTTTCTTGGGGCTGCCGAACATTTCGCGTTCGGTGTTGGAGCGTTCGACTCTCAATCCGCCCGAAGGCATAAAGGTTTCGCCGCTGACCGCGCGATCGGCGAGGAAGAAGACGGTCGCCTGCGCCACTTCGGCTTCGGTCGGCATGGCGCCAAGATGCAATTGCGAGATCACGCCCTTGCCAACGCCGGTGGCGACTTTCTCGACCTGCGCGGCGGGCAGGAACGGCTTGTCTTCGGGCGGGGTCAATTTGAGCCAGGTCGGATCGCCGACCTTGTGCCCGCTCCATTCGTTTGAGCCCAGAACAAATCCGCCCAATTGCAAGCGCACCAATAACCGCTCGGCCATTTCGGGGGTCAATAGGTATTGATCCCATGAACACAGGCCATCGCCCTCGCTGGCAATCGCCAAAGCAAGCACGCGCAGCTCTTCGGGTGCATCGGCGTCGTGGCTGATTGTGCTGGTTGAATTGCGCGATAAGCGAGTGAGGATATGCGCCGGATCGCCGCCTGAACGGATGGCGCGAATGACCGAGGAATAGACCGCATTGAGACGCTTGTTCTCAAGGATCAGCTTGGCCCGGCGCTGGAACAGGCCCGGCTTGCCGCCCGTGCCTGATAAGCGGTCGCCATCCACCGGTCCCGGCGCGATTGCATTGCATTGAACCTGCGGGCCCAGGAACGGGGAAAAGCTCTCCACCATTGCCCGCTGCCCGGCTTTTGAAAGGCCATAATCGGCGCGGTTGGGATAGGCCACAGCGAGGAATTTCTCGCCCCCGAAATAGGATGAGACATTGAGCACATAGCCCGATCCCTGTTCCTTCATCAGCGGCACTACGCGCTGCATCAAATGGTAGTTTGAGATCAGATTGGCATCGAGCGTGAAGCGCCATGCATCGGGCTCCATATCGATCACCATCTCTTCTGCACCGGCGACACCGGCATTGTTGATCAGGTAATCGATCCGGCCAAATTCCTCGATCGTTGCATCCACCGCCCGGTCGAGCGCGGCAAAATCGCTGACGTCGATATCGGCCATATATTTGACCCGGCGTTCAACCCCGGCAAAGCCGATATCCTGCAATTCGCCAACGATCCGGTCGCGCGCCGCGATCAACTCGCTTTCGCGCCGGGCGACCATCATCACTTTTGCGCCCGCCAATGCCAATAGGCGCGCAACCTGTCCGCCAATACCGGCCGATCCGCCGGTGATGAAGGCAACCTTGCCCAAATGCAGGCCGGTGATGTTTTCGGCAAAGCCGACCATGGCTTTGCGCGCGCCGGTTTCCTCCGCGATATTGCCGGGCAGTTTGAGATCGATTTCGGCGATGCGTTGTTCGCGGAACAGGACCCGGGTCGCGTGGCCTGCGGCAAAGCGGGCATTTTCGCTTTCGGCATTGGTGTGGCGCACGATCTGGTTTGACCACACCGCATGATTGGTCGCGCCGGTTTCTTCGTAAACCCGTTCCTCATCGCGCCAGATCCGAATGAGCTGGGTGATGCCGGCGCTCAAAACCTGGGCAAAGGAATTGCCCAGCGCATCGCCCGGATTGGTCATAAACACACAGCGCGGCTTCGATTGCAGCACATCGTGCCCATACCAATGGCGCGCAATCGATCGCGCAACCGCAATCGCGCCAACCAATTCGGTGTCGATAAACTTGGTCACGGTTTCATCGTCCGCGGCCAATAATGATCCGGTGAAATGGCCCGAAGGTTTGACCGGCAGCACAATTGCCCCGGTGATCGCGCCATCCACTTCTTCGGAAAATTCCTTCAACGCTTTTTCCATTGCGCCCGGTTCGGTGCGGTTGAAGCGGGTGACGGTCAATTCATCGCCCAAACCTTGCGCTTTTAGCCGCGCGCGCGCCTGCGCCACGTCGGCATTGCGCGCCAGACCCAGCCGCACCCGCGCCCCCGATCCGACCAGTGGAGAGGCCGCATCGAGCGCTTCGTCCCAATTCTCGCCCGAGGCGATAAAGATATTGAGCCCCGCGCCATCGAGCGAGCGCATCGAGGGGCGGGTCATATAGGTCGAGGAGCTGTCGCGATTGACCGACAGGCCGTGCGTGACATCGATTTCCTCGCCGGTGATCCCGGCCGATTCATCGCTCGCCAAAAACAGGCAGGTATTGGCGATATCGCCCGGCTTGGGCAGCGGCTTGCCATCGATTTTGCCCTCTTCCGGGCGGGTCAATGCCATGCGTCCGGTGAAGTAATTGGCGGTGGTGTCCTTGGGCTGGTTCTGGACCTCGTCCATCGCGGCAAAGACTGTGCGGATGCGGTCGCTTTCAATCGGGCCGGGGAAGACATTGTTGACCCGGATCCCGCGCGGGCCGAGCTCGGCGGCGAGCTGGCTCGAAAGCGAATTGAGCGCCGCTTTGGGCACGACATAGGCGGTGCGCCCGTAATAGCGCGTGTGCGAGAAGATCGTCGAAATGTTCACCATCGTGCTGCCAACCGGCATCATCGGGGCCACAATGCGCGCCATATTCCAGCTCACGCCCAGAATATTCATCATCGCATCGCGCACGGTCTCGCTCTCGCCGCAGGCTTCCATTTCGGTCTGCGAGAGGGGGACATTGTGCAAAGGCTGTTTGGGGCCGGCGGACCCTGCATTGTTGATGAGGATGTCGATCCGGCCATATTCGGAGCGCAATTTGGCCATTGCGGCGCGGATTGAATCGGGATCGCTGCCATCGAGCACGGCGGTGTCGACCCGGCGCGAGGCGACGCCGGTTTCATCGATCAATTTCTGGCGCGCCATGGCAATGCGCGATTGGGTCCGTCCGGTCATCACCACAAACGCCCCTTCGCGCGCGAAGGCACGGGCAATTTCGCTGCCCAGATTGCCTGCCGCGCCCGTGATCAACGCCACTTTGCCTTCCAGACGTCCAGGCTTGGCCTTGGCTTTGTCGGGGCGGGTGACGCTCTTCGCAGCGGTCTTGGTCATGTGTTCTCTCCGGATGTATTGGGGGCCGAATGGGCCCAATATTCGAGCAGCTCATCACGCGTGGTCAGCCCGCGTGCAGGCAGAGCGTGATTGACCACATAGGTCGCGCCCGAATGGCGGTTGTCCCACATGGATTGGTGCGCCCGGGGCAGGCCCTCCCAATCGACCATGGTGGGATCGGTGACATCGAGCAGGCCGGCTGCGACCATCTCGTTCATCATTGTCACCTCATATGCATTGCACAGATGCGTCCCGAAGATTTCTGCGCTCGGCATGAAAATGCGCCGCTGGCGGGTCCACACTTGCGGGGCATAGAATGTGTATCGCCGACCTTTCATCTCCTCGGCATAGATCACCCGTCCACCGAACGGTTTGACCAAGGATGTCGACACGCCCAGCGTGTCCTGACCGGCGCGTTCAATCACCAGATCGGGCACGCCGCGCGGATTGCCGGGCGAACGCAGCAATTTGCCGATCGCGGTGCCAAATGGCTTCATCGTGTTCTGCTGATAGGCGCGCACGCCGATCTTGAAGTTTTCGATATCGCTGCGCGCATCGGGCAGGCGCGGCATGGTGTCGGGCCAATCGAAATCGGCATTGCGGCGTTGCAGCCCTTCAATGCTGACAATCCCCTCAACCGCGTCTTCCAGCCCAAGGGATTGGAGGAATTCGCGTTGCCCGTCGCTGGTGGTGACAATCACCATGCGCGCTTTGAACAGACGCGCGGCCTCGATCATTTCCAGACCCATCTCATCAGCCAGATCATGGGTTCCGGGCCCATAATAGAGCAGCACGCTTTCCCCGCCGCGCAAATTGGCGCGGGCGAGCATGTCTTGCGGGCTGGCGCTGCCGGTTTTGCCCATGAACGAGAAGTGATAGCCCGACGATGCCCCGTAAAAGGCCAGACGCCCCCCCTCTTCGAGCAATTGGAAACTGCGCGCAAAGGCGCGTTCGCCGGCATGGCTGACCACGTAATCGGCCAATTTGCCGCCATTCATCGCGCGGTAGGCGTCGAGCAATTTCTCGCCCTTTTCCTCCCATGCCCGGGCCTCTTGCGGGTCATCGGGCACCGCGGTGAAGCAATCAGCCAGAGCCGCATCCTTGCGGTTGATCGCGCCCACCGCGCCTTGCGATGCGACGAATTGGGCGCGCTCTTCGCTCGACACAAGGCCGGTCACAGCAAGCCCGGTGCGAACCGAGGATTTGAGCGCATCAAGCCCGGTGCCCGTGGCCGATCCTTCGACAAAGGCGGTCTTGCCCGGCTGGATTTCGAGCGTGGTGAACAAACACCGCGCCACTGTGCCCAGATTGAGCGTGTAAGCGCCCGCCTGTTCCAGCGTGAGGTCAGCGGGAGGGCGGTGCAATTGCGGCCCCTGAACGGTCAGGAATTGCGCGTGGCTGCCGGTTTTGGTCTCGTAACCCTGGATCGAAAATCCGGCATACATCGGATCATCGCCGGCCATGGGGGAGAGCAATTGGCTGGTCCCTGAATAGACCGAGACCAGATCGCCCACTGCAAGCCGGCCCTCTTCCTTCAACTCGCTGCCCAAAGCCGCGATCAAGGCCAGCCCGCCCGATCCGGTGATCTGGACATCTTCGTCATGGCTGTCGAAGGGCGATACCGGTATCCCGGTCAACGCCCAGATATCGTTGAAATTAACCTCGGATGTGAGCAGGTAAATCAGCGCCTCATTGGCGCGCGGTTTGGGGGTGTTGACCACCAATTCGCGCTCATGGCTTTCGGGCGGTCCAAATCGCGGCGCACCGGTGTCGGGATCGCGGGCAATCCCAAAGGCCAATTGTTTGGGCGGGATCGCGGTGACGCCGGGATAAAATGCCGCCCCCATCGGCAACAAATCACCCGCTTCGATCAAGGCCGCTTTGGCCGCTTCGTGCTGGTCATCTTCCCACACGCCGTCGCGGCGCACGGGCAGAGGCGGGGATTGTTTGTCCATGAATTGCTGAATGCCGGTCTTGCCGCCATCGGGGTCGATGATCGCCTCGGCGAAACGTTGCGCTTCGCAGGCAAGGCCGGCTTCCATCCCCTCGCTCCAGCCGGTCCGGATCGCATCGAGCGCGCGTTCGCCCGCGCGGTCGCGCCCGGCCCATTCGAGCTGTTTGAGCACCCGTTGGAGGAAAGCGTCCTGCAGCACATCGTCAAGGTCGATAGCGCCCGGCTCGGCCCAGCTTCGGGTTTGCGCCTGCCGCTCGGCAAAGGCTTGGCCAAGCGGGCTTGCCGCGCCGTTTGCGACAAAATCGCGCACCATTTCATGCGCCTGTGCCAAGGCATTGCCGGACCCTTGCGCCATGGCGTCGATCGCGCCAATCGCCAGTGCGGCCTCTGCATCGATCGCCCGCCCGCCAAGGATCAAATCCAGCGCGTCGCGCAAACCGGTCGCGCCGGTGCGGCTCGCCAAGAGCCGCGGCAGACGCTGCGTCCCGCCATAGCCGGGGAGCAAGCGCAGATTGATTTCGGGTTGGCCAAAGCGCGCTTTGGGTTCGGCAATCCGGTAATGGCAGGCGAGCGCAAACTCCATCCCGCCCCCCAGAGCCACACCCTGGATCGCAGCGATGCACGGCTTGCCCATTTGCTCAATCGTGCGGAAGGCAAGCTGGGCGTTGTCGGGCAAGGCTTTGGCTTCCTCGACGCTGTTCACCTCTTCGAGCATTTGGCGGATATCCGCGCCTGCGACAAAGCTGGCCGTGCCCGACCCGGTGAACACCACCGCGGCCACATCATCCTTGCGCGCCAGATGTTCGGCAATGATCACCAGCTCGTCGAGCGCGCGTTCATTGAGCGCATTGACCGGCGGGTTTTTGACCGTGACGGTGGCGACGCGCTGATCGGCGCTGACCTGATTGTATTGGATGGTGAAGAAGCGATAGCGTTCAAACAGCGATTGCGTATCGGACAGCGATTGGCGCCGCGTCCACCCCTCGACCGCGCGCGCCAGCTCATCAAGGCTTTCGGGATTGCGCAGGGTCGAGGTGTCGCCCACTTCGCCGCCTTCGACGATGGCGCGCACCATGCGGCGCATATATTTGCCCGAACGGGTTTCGGGAAACTGGCTGAGTTCGATGAAATCCTGGGGCACGGCAACCGCGCCCTTTTCGGTGCGGACCAGATCGGTCAGCCTTCGTTTGTCATCCTGGGTAAGGCGGCGCCCTTCGACAGGCGTCACGAATGCGATCGGGGTCACCCCCTTTTGCGAATGCGGCGCGCCGATCACAATGACATTGCCAACCGGCGAATTGGGGTCGAGCGCCTTGTCGCGCAGGATCGCGCCTTCGATTTCCTCGGTTCCGATCCGGTGGCCCGAGACATTGATCACATCATCCGAGCGCCCGTGTAACGAGAACGAGCCATCGGGATGGCGCATTGCAAAATCGCCCTGGGTATAGGCCCATGTCCCGCGCCAACGTTTCCAATAGGTGTCGCCATAGCGCGCCACATCGCCGCGCCATTCACC